>JBELME010000007.1:33571-38591 GCA_042096095.1 Enterovibrio sp. | reverse complement strand
AGCCGAGAAAACCTTCACGTACTGATTTAATAAAAGGTTTTATGCCATCTGCGCGCTCGTGCGTACGACCGCCATATTTTAAACGTTGAACGTTCATCAGCCAGTCGACCACGCGGTTTTTTTGTTTTTTTACCATGGCGGCAACAGGTAGGCCACGCGATGCAAGTTGCACGGCAGGGTAGTCTATCGCCCAGCTATGTGGCACGAGTAAAATGACCTTCTCCCCATTTTCAACGAGTTCCGTGAGGATCTCTTCGTTGCGAAAAAGCGTACGTTTCTCGAGGTAGCGTTTGCTGCGCATCATGATGGTGGCAAAGCCAAGCATCACGCATCCTGCATTAATATAGCTTTGTTGAAGAATAGCGAAACGCTCTTCTTCTGTTTTCTCAGGAAAACATTCTCGAAGATTGACGACGGCACGCTTTTTCGCGCGGTTGTTCATTTTAACCAGTCGTTTGGCGAGAAACTCAGCGAATTTATCACGCAGACGGAAAGGGACAAACGCGAGGATGGCGACAAGGAACATCCCTAACCAAGTACCCCAGTAACGAGGGTGTAGGAATGCCCATTCAAATGTTGGCAAATAAGAGGTGTTGTTGGATTCTTGGCTCATAGAGTCGGACTACAGATAAATCAGATTTAAACAAAAAGCGAGCCTAGGCTCGCTTTTCCAGCCAATTATTTATTCAGGACTGCCATATACTCAGCAACACCTTCAGCGACAGTTTTAAACTCCTCGCTGTAACCCGCGGCGCGTACCTTGGTGAGGTCGGCTTGGGTGTAGGCCTGGTAGCGGCCTTTTAGGTGATCTGGGAATGGAATTTCTTCAACTTCACCTTGGTTGTGGTGAGCGATAACAGCGTCAGCCACGGCGCGGAAAGGTTCTGCGCGGCCAGTGCCACAGTTAAAAATGCCTGATACGCCGTTCTCAAGGAACCAAAGGTTCATCTTGCACACGTCGCCAACGTACACGAAGTCACGTTTGAAGGTATTGCTGCCTTCGAACAGTTTCGGGTTTTGGCCTTCTTTAATTTGGTTATTTAGGTGGAATGCCACTGACGCCATGCTGCCTTTGTGGTTTTCTCGTGGGCCGTAAACGTTGAAGTAACGGAAACCCGTGATTTGAGACAGCGTTTCGCCGTGTGCTTCTGCGTCAGCCCAAATACGACGAACATAATTGTCGAACTGTTGCTTCGAGTAACCGTAAACGTTCAGTGCGCCTTCGTATTGCTTCTCTTCGATGAAGTCATGATCGCGACCACCGTAGGTTGCAGCAGAAGAGGCGTACAAGAACGGAATTTCACGCTCAAGACAGAAATGAAGCAGCTCTTTCGAATACTCGTAGTTGTTGAGCATCATGTACTTGCCGTCCCACTCAGTGGTCGCCGAGCATGCACCTTCGTGGAAAATAGCTTCGATTGGGCCGAAATCATCACCCGCCATGATTTGGGTGATAAAGTCTTCTTTGTCCATGTAGTCAGCGATATCTAGATCGACCAGATTGACGAACTTGGTTCCGTCTTTTAGGTTATCAACCACAAGAATGTCGTTGATGCCTTGCTCGTTCAGGGCTTTAACAATGTTGCTGCCGATCATGCCAGCGCCGCCAGTCACTATAATCATACTTTTACCTAAATTCTGACAATGAGAAGACTCCGCCATCACGACTGTAATGGCTATGGTAATATTTGTGTTTCCGCTCTGGGCTTGAGGATAGCAGTTTAACCATGAAAACCCGTGATAGCATTATTCATTCTGCACTGGCACTGTTCAACGAACAGGGTGAACCGAATGTCACCACCAATCACATTGCAGCGGATCTCGGTATAAGCCCGGGAAACTTGTATTACCACTTTCGTAATAAGGAAGAGATTATACACAGTATTTTCGATCAATACGCCCTCGATCTCACCACGTCCTTTCAACCAGAAACATCGGCAGAGACCGATCAACAGCGCCTACTTGCGTATTTAGACGCGACGTTTCAGTTGATGTGGCGCTATCGATTCTTCTACGCCAATTTGCCCGATATCTTGCGCCGAGATGCGGTATTACAAGACAAATACCTTACCGCGCAGCAGGCACTAAAAGCCAATCTCGTCGTCACATTGACGCAATTTCGTGCCACAGGTTGGCTGGATATGGACGATGACGGCATTGAGTCCTTGTGCGACAACCTCAAATTGGTTGCCTCAAGCTGGATTTTTTATCAGAGCGCGCAGGCGCCGCAGGCCAAAATTACGCCTACTGTCATTTACCAGGGCGTCCTTCAAATTCTGAGTATGGTGCTGCCGATGTCGACCGACAAAGGACAGGCCGTGGTGGCAGAAATCATTGCGTATTATCATCAGCAAATGGCCAACACACTTGCGTGATCTACTGCAACAAGATGTGCTAATTCGATAGACTTACCCTTCCTTGGAAAACTATTATCAGCCTCCTTGCTGATAGGTCATACTGATTAAAAAGCATTCACTAGATGCTTTTACTTCTCGAAGGTACGACAATCACAACGCCGCGCATAAGTAGTGGGTGGCGTAAACTTACTGTGCGTCTGCGTATCATTGCCTGTTAAGGGAGTGACTGTGGGCGTGAATCCCTAGTTCCTGTATCCATGATGGAGTGCGCGATGACTGCCGCTTTTTACCAGCAAATTCGTCAGCAGCTTGAAGAAGTGAAAGCTGAAGGCCTTTACAAAGATGAACGTGTTATCACCACCGCACAGCAAGCCAAAATTGCCGTGACATCAGGTGATGAAGTACTGAACTTCTGTGCCAATAACTACTTAGGTTTGGCGAATCACCCTGTACTGATTGAAGCCGCGCAAAAGGGCATGGACGAGCATGGCTTTGGTATGGCATCTGTGCGTTTCATCTGTGGTACGCAAGATGCACACAAAGAGCTTGAGGATAAACTTTCTACATTCCTTGGTATGGAAGACACCATTCTTTACACCTCTTGCTTTGATGCGAACACCGGTTTGTTCGAAACCATTTTGGGTGCGGAAGATGCCATCATTTCTGATGCATTGAATCATGCGTCAATCATCGATGGTGTGCGCCTTTGTAAAGCGATGCGTTTCCGCTATTCGAACAACAACATGGAAGAGCTTGAGAAGCAACTGATTGCGGCGAAAGAAGCGGGTGCACGCAACACGCTTATCGTGACTGACGGTGTGTTCTCCATGGACGGCGTTGTGGCGAACCTGCCAGCGATTTGCGATTTGGCTGACAAATATGGCGCATTGGTGATGGTGGATGATTCTCACGCCGTGGGCTTCATGGGAGCGAATGGCCGTGGTACGCACGAACACCATGACGTGATTGACCGTATCGACATCATCACTGGCACGCTAGGAAAAGCCATGGGCGGCGCGTCAGGCGGTTACACCTCAGGCAAGAAAGAAGTGATTGATTGGTTGCGTCAGCGCTCACGCCCTTACCTGTTCTCGAACTCGTTGGCACCAGCGATTGTGTCCGCGTCTATCCGCGTGATTGATCTGTTGGAAGAAAGTGGCCACCTGCGCACCCAGCTTTGGGACAACGCAAGCCACTTCCGCGCGCGCATGAGCGAAGCAGGCTTTACGCTTTCTGGTGCTGATCACGGGATCATCCCTGTGATGCTGGGCGACGCGAAAGTGGGCGCTGAGTTTGCGGAACGCATGATGAAAGAAGGTATCTACGTGGTTGGGTTCTCGTTCCCTGTGGTACCAAAAGGCCAAGCACGTATTCGTACACAAATGTCGGCTGCACATAGCCGCGAGCAATTAGACAAAGCTATCGATGCCTTTATCAACGTCGGTAAAGACATGGGCTTGATTGGATAAGCATTCAATGACGAACAAAATGAAAGCGCTGGCAAAACTGAAAGCGGAACCTGGCATTTGGATGACCGAGGTTGAGCTTCCAGAAGTGGGCCATAACGATCTTCTGATCAAAATTCGTAAAACCGCGATTTGTGGTACCGATGTTCATATTTACAACTGGGACGAATGGTCACAAAACACCATTCCTGTGCCGATGGTTGTTGGTCATGAATACGTGGGTGAAGTGGTTGCGATGGGTCAGGAAGTGCGCGGTTTTACCGTGGGCGACCGTGTGTCCGGCGAAGGCCATATCACGTGCGGTCACTGTCGTAACTGCCGCGCGGGTCGCACGCACCTTTGTCGCAACACCACCGGCGTGGGTGTAAACCGTGAAGGCGCGTTTGCTGAATACCTCGTGATCCCAGCGTTCAACGCATTCAAAATCCCTGCCGATATCTCTGACGATCTTGCATCCATCTTTGACCCCTTCGGTAATGCGGTTCACACCGCACTGTCGTTTGACCTTGTTGGTGAAGATGTCCTGATCACGGGTGCTGGCCCGATTGGCATCATGGCAGCGGCTGTGGCGAAACATGTGGGTGCGCGTTATGTCGTGATCACCGATGTGAACGAATACCGCCTCGATCTTGCGCGTAAGATGGGCGTTACCCGCGCGGTTAACGTGGTAGAAGAGAAGCTTGAAGATGTCATGGCTGAGCTTGGCATGAAAGAAGGCTTCGATGTGGGCCTTGAAATGTCGGGTAACCCATCCGCGTTTAACTCCATGCTGAAAACCATGAACCACGGTGGTCGTATTGCACTACTGGGTATTCCGCCATCAGACATGGGTATCGACTGGAACCAAGTGATTTTTAAAGGCTTGGTGATCAAAGGTATCTATGGCCGTGAAATGTTTGAGACGTGGTACAAAATGGCAAGCTTGATCCAATCTGGTTTGGATCTCAGCCCAATCATCACGCACCATTACAGTGTTGATGATTTCCAAGAAGGTTTCGAGAAGATGTGCTCTGGCATGTCAGGCAAAGTCATCCTTGATTGGCAGAAATAACGCCAAATTGACGACTTGATTAAACCCGCTTCGGCGGGTTTTTTTATGGTCGTTTACTGAGATAAAGCCTGAGAGATGGGCACGAGATCGACACGCTCTTGCAATGATGGCAGCACTTTTTGCAATGTCGCCAGCGTGATAGGAAA
>JBELME010000007.1:0-33471 GCA_042096095.1 Enterovibrio sp. | reverse complement strand
CACGCTCTTGCAATGATGGCAGCACTTTTTGCAATGTCGCCAGCGTGATAGGAAACGGGTGAGCGATGACGACGGCAATGCCGCGTTGGTTAGCTTGTTGAACCGCGAGTTCGAGCTGCTGGTGGTCGAGAAAAACATGGCGGCGGTTATTGGCTAACCCGTGCTGCTTTGCGATTTTCTGTGCGACTGTGCTCGGTGTGGTTCGGCTATCAATAAAGCCAAGTTGTTTCGTGTGGAGTGTCTCCATGATCCAATGCATCGGCTCTTGGTGCTGCGTGAGCAAGCTACCCATATGGTTGTTTACCGCCACGGCGTGGGGAACGCGATAGAGCGCTTCTCGAATGGAGGTTTGAACCTGTTCCTTGTCCATCTCAAGCGTGAGCGCGTTAGGCTCTGCAGGTGCGCCCGGAGGGCTTTGCATAGGAAGATGAAGCAAGACTTCACGGTGCTGATTCAATGCGGTGAGGGCGACAGCGGTATCGAATTCAGTAAAAGGAATAACAGAGACACTGATTTCAGGCGGCAGTGTTGCAATGTCTCGCGGCATGAGGTCATAGCCGAGGTCATCAATGATCAGTGCGAGCTTGGGCTTGGCGACGGCTGGCGGCGCCAGAAGGAATAAGAGTAGGGTGGTGACAGTGACAATCCTTTGCATCTGTAACCTTTTGGGCTTACCGGCCTAGCCAGGGGCTAGGGTTGGTGGCATTGCCTTTTCGCCGAATCTCAAAGTAAAGGCCGGACTGTGTTTGCCCGCCGCTGTTTCCGACGAGGGCGATGGGGTCTCCCGCTTTCACGGTGTCTCCAACATTTTTTAGCAAGGCTTGGTTATACCCGTAGAAACTCATGTCGCCTTTGCCGTGGTCGATGACCACCATTAAGCCATAGCCGCGAAGCCAGTTAGACAGAACAACAGTGCCATCGTGGGCCGCTTTGACTTCAGTGCCTTCTTTGGAAGAGATAACCATGCCATTCCAGCGCAATTCACCGGTTTGCGGGCTGCCAAAGCTATGCAGTGTTTTCCCTTTGACAGGACGGTGCAGTTTACCTTTGTAGCGCCCTAAGCCATCCATTTTTACTTTGGCTTGCTCGGCCGCGATTTTGGCTTGTTCTGCGGCTTTCGCAAGTTCCGCTTTCAAGCGATTTTGGTTGTTGCGGAGTTCCGACAAATAGCTCTTATCGCTACGGATCTGGCGTTGTACCGCGCCAGCGGTTTTCTTTTGAGCGCGTTGCTGTTTTTCTAGCGTCGCTTTGTCGGCTTTCAACGTATCGAGCAATGCCGTTTGTTTTTGCGTTTGCTCGGCAAGCGTGCGGCGTTTAAGTTGAAGCTCAGTATTCGTGGCGGCCAGTTCATTGATGGCATCGGTACGCGCTTTGGATAGTCGTTCAGCGTAAACGGTCATACGATCAAGATCGTTGCTGTCTTCGCCACTTAAAAAGGTATTGAGTTGACTGTGCTCACCCTGGCGGTATTGGCTGTTTAAAAGCTCTTTCAACAGCTCCATCTGACCTAGCTTACGCTGTTCCAGTCGTTGGCTTTCTTGATTGAGGGTGGCAATTTCATCGTCGATGGTTTCAAGCTTTAAGGACGCTGCACGGATTTGCGTGGCAACCGAGCTGATGGCTTGTTCTTGGTTTTTTAGGTCGGCTTGAAGGGTGTTGAGCTTTTTGCTGCTGGCACTAAGTTGCTGTTTCTGGCGTGAAATTTCGTTATTCACACCAGACAGCTGGCCTTCATCCGCCCGCAACGCAGTGCTGAACAACAGACATAGAAAAACGCCAGTGCAAAAAGCACTGGCGCGAGTTTTGTTGGTGAGTCGCTTAATCATTTCCCGCATGGGAAAGATTATTTCAGATTGAACAGCGGCTTACCAGTCATGTCTGAAGGGATTGAGGTATCTGTCAGAGCAAGCATGGTTGGTGCTAGGTCTGATAGCTTACCGCCTTCAACCAATTCTAAGTCTTTGCTACCCACGTAGATCAAAGGCACTGGCAGGTTGGTGTGTGCAGTGTGGATGCCACCTGTTTCAGGGTCGACCATCATTTCTGCGTTGCCGTGGTCAGCCGTGATAAGCAGTTGACCGTCAACTTCTTTGATGGCTTCAACCACGCGAGCGATACAGCTATCAACGGCTTCACACGCTTTTACGGCTGCATCGTAAACACCGGTATGGCCAACCATGTCGCCATTCGGGTAGTTACAGATGATTTGGTCAAACTTGCCGCTCTTGATGGCTTCAACCAATTTGTCAGTCAGCTCTCCAGAACTCATTTCTGGTTGTAAGTCGTAAGTCGCGACTTTTGGTGATGCAACCAATGAACGCTCTTCGCCTTCAAATTCGTTTTCAACACCGCCGTTGAAGAAGAATGTCACGTGCGCGTATTTTTCAGTTTCTGAAATACGTAGCTGTGTTTTGCCTTCTTTCGATAGCCACTCACCCAGTGTGTTTACCAGGTTGTCTGACGGGTATGCACAAGATGCATCGATGTCTGACGCGTATTCAGTCAGCATCACGAAATCTGACAACTCTGCCACTTTAGCTCGGGTGAAACCGTCAAAGCTTGGCAGGAACGTACGTGCGATTTGACGCGCACGGTCAGCACGGAAGTTCATGAAAATCAGGCTGTCACCGTCGTTGATAGACGCAACAGGTTGGCCTTCTGCACGGATTTCAGACGCTTTAACGAATTCATCGTTTTCTTCACGCGCATAAGCTGCTTCAAGTGCTTCAACAGCAGAAGCATAAGTGAAGTCGCCTTTGGCTTCCGTCATTAGGTCATATGCTTTTTCAACGCGATCCCAGTTGTTATCGCGGTCCATTGCGTAGTAACGACCGATGATAGAGGCGGTGCGGCCTTTGCCTAGCTTCGCGAAGAGCTCATCGAAACGAACCAAAGAGTTTTGTGCGCTACGTGGTGGCGTATCACGGCCATCAAGGAAGCAGTGTAGGTACACGTTTTCAGCGCCACGCTGAACCGCCATTTCTACTGCTGCTGCAATGTGATCTTCGTGGCTGTGAACACCGCCAGGTGACATCAGACCCATGATGTGAACTGCTTTGCCTGCTTTCGCTGCTTTATCTACGGCGTTGGTGAGTACTGCGTTGTCAAAAAATTCACCGTCAGCAATAGACTTGGTGATTTTTGTTAGGTCTTGGTAAACGATACGACCTGCACCAATGTTGGTGTGGCCGACTTCTGAGTTACCCATTTGACCGTCTGGCAGGCCAACATCCATGCCTGATGCAGAGATCAGGGTGCTGGTGCCCGCCATCAAACCATCAAGTACAGGTGTTTTTGCATTAGCAATGGCATTGTCGTTGTTATCTTCGCGATAACCCCATCCATCCAGAATAACGAGTGCCAAAGGCTTCTTAGCAGACATACGGTGTCCTCTTTATGTCAATTTCAATGTGTAAAATAGAAAAAGCGATTAGCGTAACTTTACTACATTTTGCTGGTTGATCAGTAGGCAAATCTTTCTGCTAACGTTTCAATAAATCTTGTAACGGCAAGCGCTTAACTTAGAAGGTGCGTGTCTTAGAAGAAATAGCTTACTTTTTAATGTCTTCTGTTACCGCTCGCTAGGGGAGAAAAAGTTGTAGTAAGTAAACAGTCTTTTGTTGTGCGCCTCGAAAGGTGACGCCCCGACACTTGTAGACATTGATGTATTAATCAATAACTAGGGTTCTGTGTGATCGAATTCAAGTATTCATGTTAATTAGGCAGTGAGCGAGGGCATGGAAATCCAAGCCCATGCTGTACTTGAGAGCGGGGGAGGTTATACTCGGGATCGATTTTTTTGCCGATATGAATGTAGAAGCGAGCTATGCAGCAGTTTATTGAATTTGTTCAAAGTGAAATGATTTTGTCACTTGTGTGGGTGGCTCTGGTTGTCATGCTGATTGTGTCAGTTGTTAAACAGAAAACCGCCGCTTATGCCATCGTGACGCCAAATGACGCGACTGTCCTTGTTAACCGCCAGAACGGTGTGTTTGTTGATATTCGTAGCCGTGATGACTATCGCGCAGGTCATATTGCTGGCGCACTTCACGTTTTGGCGAAAGACATTAAAGCAGAAAGCTTTGGTGAGATTGAAAAACACAAGTCTGACCCAATCATCGTGGTATGTAAGTCTGGTCAAACCGCTGCAGAAAGTGCGAATGCGCTGGTAAAAGCAGGGTTTGAGAATGTCAGCATTCTCAAAGATGGCTTGATGTCGTGGAATGAAGCGAATCTGCCACTGATCAAACACAAAAAGAAAAAGTAACCGTTTAGCGGGTGACCTATTCGACAGGCAGCCTTATTCGGCTGCCTGAATTATTTTGTAATGCGAGAAAGCATTTGTTTTATATAACAAGGATTTAACACTATGGCTGAAGCAGCGAACAACCCACAAGCACAACAGAACTTTGCGATTCAACGTATCTTCCTGAAAGACGTGTCTTTTGAAGCGCCAAACTCTCCTGACGTGTTTCAGCAAGAATGGAATCCAGATGTAAACCTAGACCTAGACACGCAAAGCCGTGAGCTAGGCGAAGGCGTTTACGAAGTGGTTCTCCGTTTGACCGTGACGGTGAAAAATGCAGAAGAAAGTGCGTTCCTATGTGAAGTGCAACAAGGTGGTATCTTCACTGTTGACGGTATGGAAGCGCCACAACTGGCTCACTGTCTAGGTGCATTCTGCCCGAACATCCTATTCCCTTACGCACGTGAGACCATCTCTAGCCTGGTGGTTAAAGGTACGTTCCCACAACTGAACCTAGCACCAGTTAACTTTGATGCATTGTTCATGAACTACCTGCAAAACCAAACTCAAGCGACAGATGGCGCAGAAGCGTAATCTACGCGAATTTAAGGTCGACACGAATGACAGATACCGCGAAAGCCAATGTTCAAGATGCAAACGTGGCTATGACCGTATTGGGCGCTGGCTCATACGGCACTTCTCTTGCAATTTCACTCGCGCGCAATGGCGCAAATGTGGTGTTGTGGGGACACGAACCCGAGCACATGGCGCAATTGGAAATCGATCGTTCTAATGAAGCATTTCTGCCGGGTGTCGCCTTTCCAGATTCGCTGATCCTCAGCGCCGATCTGCAAGAAGCCGTTCAAGCAACGCGCGATATTCTTGTGGTGGTACCAAGCCATGTGTTTGGTATGGTACTGGCACAGGTGAAGCCGTTTCTTCGTGATGACCAACGAATTTGTTGGGCGACGAAAGGTTTAGAGCCTGAGACAGGTCGTTTACTTCAGGATGTTGCGCGAGAGCAATTGGGTGAAGATGTTCCGCTAGCGGTATTGTCAGGCCCAACGTTTGCGAAAGAATTAGCCGCTGGTATGCCGACTGCTATTTCTGTCGCCGCTCCCGATGCTGTGTTTTTGGCTGACCTACAAGAAAAAATTCACTGTAGCCGAACGTTCCGAGTGTATGGCAACAGCGATTTTGTCGGCATGCAGCTTGGCGGTGCGGTGAAGAACGTGATTGCGATTGGTGCAGGCATGTCTGATGGCATAGGCTTTGGCGCGAATGCCCGAACTGCGTTGATCACCCGTGGTCTTGCAGAGCTAACCCGTTTGGGGGTGGCGCTAGGCGCTGAACGCGATACCTTTATGGGCATGGCGGGTTTGGGAGATTTGGTACTGACATGTACTGACAACCAATCTCGTAATCGCCGTTTTGGTTTAGCGCTGGGCAAAGGCCAAGGCGTTGACGAAGCACAAACTGAAATTGGTCAGGTTGTTGAAGGCTATCGCAATACCAAAGAAGTGCGTGTATTGGCGAAACGTATGGGTGTCGAGATGCCGATCGTTGAGCAAATTTACCACGTACTCTATGAAGGTAAAGATGCCAAGTTGGCGGCGCAAGATCTTCTCGCGCGTCAACGTACCTCTGAATAGTCCTCGAGCGATGATGTGAAATATGAAAACGCGGGATGTTCTCCCGCGTTTTTCTTTTTTGCGACAAGTGGCAAAATGCCTGGGGTAAACGCACTTTAAGGTGAAAAGAACCCTTTTGGGTGGTTTTGGTTGTTTCGATATCTATGTCACACTTAGGGAAAGACTCATCGTATTTTGGCGAGTGATTCCCCAAGGATCTAGGAAGCTAAATGAGTGAGGTATTCAGCACTACCATTCTCGATAAAGGAAGAATGGGGATGCTGAACCGATAGTCCGTAATGTGAGTGAGAGAAGTAAGGGTCAGGAATGCAAAGGACATGTGGTGAAGGTCGAGATAAAAGGTGTCAGCAAGACAACGTTTGGAAGGCCATAAAGCGAGAAGCAAAAGAGCAAACCGAACGTGAGCCTATGTTGGCGAGTTTCTTCCATGCCACCATCATTAAGCACGATACACTCGCTGCGGCACTCAGTTATAATCTGGCGAATAAACTGGCCACGCCAAGCATGCCAGCCATGGCGGTGCGCGAAGTGGTTGAAGAAGCGTATGCTGGCGACAAGCGCATTGTGGCATCTGCTGCTTGTGATATTTGCGCGACTGTCGAGCGTGACCCTGCGATTGAGCTTTATTCCACGCCGCTTTTATATCTAAAAGGCTTCCATGCATTGCAAGGCTTCCGTGTGGCGAATTGGCTTTGGTCGCAAGGCCGACGTGAATTGGCGGTGTATCTGCAAAACCAGATTTCTGTTGCGTGTCAGGTGGATGTTCACCCTGCCGCTACGATTGGTCGAGGCATCATGTTCGACCATGCAACCGGCATTGTGATCGGCGAAACTGCCGTGGTCGAAGATGACGTCTCCATTCTGCAAGACGTCACCCTGGGCGGTACAGGTAAAGAAAGTGGCGATCGTCACCCTAAAATCCGTACCGGCGTTATGATTGGAGCTGGCGCTAAAGTGCTCGGTAACATTGAAGTGGGCGAAGGCGCGAAGATTGCGGCATGTTCAGTGGTGTTGATCCCAGTGCCGGCGCATACCACTGCGGCGGGTGTGCCTGCGAAGATCATTGGTACCCCAAGCAGCGACACGCCGTCATTCGACATGGACCAAAATATCAGTACTTCCGAATTTATTGAAGGCGACGGTATTTGATCTGATTTGCGTGTGTTTAGCATTCGCAGACAACAGAAATGTCTACGCAGAATACAAAAACGGAGCCGATAGGCTCCGTTTTTCATTTCCGCATTCTTGGACGCGTGTTGTAAGCAATCAATGCTTAGAACAGTTTGTTGGCGACGTCATAAAGATCTTGGCGGAATGGGCGACGCATGTTTTCAATCGCATCGATGATGTCGTGGTGAACCAGTTGTTCGTGCTGGATACCGACACAACGACCACCTTCACCTTGAATCAACAGATCAACCGCGAATGCACCCATGCGAGACGCAAGGATACGGTCGAATGCACGAGGCTGACCACCACGTTGAATGTGCCCCAAAATGGTTGCGCGCGTTTCACGACCGGTTTCTGCTTCGATGTACTTCGCCAACTCGTTGGTGTCAGTCATTAGCTCGGTGATCGCGATGATTGCGTGCTTCTTGCCTTTGTAGATGCCTTCTTTGATCTTTGAGATCAGGTTCTCTTTATCTAGGCCGATTTCTGGGGTGATGAAGTACTCACAACCGCCAGCAATCGATGCCATCAGGGTCAAATCACCACAGTGGCGACCCATGACTTCAACGATCGAGATGCGCTGGTGAGAAGACGACGTATCACGTAGACGGTCGATAGCTTCAACAACGGTGTTGAGTGCCGTCAAGTAACCGATGGTGTAGTCAGTACCTGGGATGTCGTTATCAATGGTGCCGGGTAGACCGATACATGGGAAACCCATTTCAGTCAGTTTTTTCGCACCCATGTATGAACCGTCACCACCAATCACAACTAGCGCTTCGATGCCATGCATCTTCATGTTCTGGATGGCTTGCTCACGCACTTTCTCTTCTTTAAATTCAGGGAAGCGCGCAGAACCGAGGAAGGTTCCGCCTCGGTTGATCATGTCTGAAACGCTCGTGCGGTTCAGTTTCTCGATGCGGTTCTGGTGAAGGCCTTGGTAGCCATCATAAATACCGCAGACTTCAATGCCTTCACTCAATGCGGCGCGCACAACACCGCGGATGGCTGCATTCATACCTGGGGCGTCACCGCCACTGGTCAAAACACCAATTTTACTAACCATGGTTACCCTCTGACTTTGGGAATTGAACTTTCAAATCCGGTTTGCATGCAGAAACGTAGGCCTCGCACCCTGCTTCGCTAAGAAAAGTCTTAGTAGGTATCGCGGGTTTGCCTCAGGCATGCTTGACGTGCCAGTTTAGCTTGCTGGCTGCTCGTTTAAAACTGTAACTTTCCTACTTATGTAAGACTATTACAATTTCGCTACCGTTTTTCGTTGATAAATATCAGTAACAGTTACAAATTTTTGTGACAATTTGTGTGTTAGTTTTACTCTCGTGGAGATTTTCCTACCACTGAGACGGGATCTTGGTGAATCAAGATGTCTGCATTAGGAAAAGCGATCTCAAGTCTATCTTCTACTTCATCCGCAATGCGGTGCGCATCCACCAACTTCATGTCGTCATCCAACTCTAAGTGAAGCTGAATAAAGCGGGTTGCACCTGCCTGACGCGTGCGAAGATCGTGAACGCCTTGCACACCCGCGACGGTTGATGCCAATGTCATTATCTTTTCTTGTTCTTCCACGGGGAGTTGATGATCCAGCAAAGATTGCACCGCCTCATTCGCCATTTTGAACGCGCTCACCAAAATAAACAGACCAATCAGAATGGCAAAAATGGCATCGGCTTGAGAGAAGCCATACCACGATAGCCCCAGCGCGATGATGATCGCGATGTTCATGAGTAGATCGGATTGGTAATGAAGGGAGTCTGCGGAAATCGCTTGGCTTCCCGTCTTGCGTACCACCCATTTTTGGAACAGCACTAAGCAACCCGTCATGAGCGTTGCGACGACACTGATGGCGACGCCCGCTTCAGGGTGATGAAGCTCAGTGGGCTTGAAGAAACGTTCAACACCGTTGAGCAACAAGAAACATGCCGAGCCCACAATGAAGGCAGATTGCGCGAGGGCGGCGAGTGATTCCGCTTTGCCGTGTCCGAAGCGATGTTCTTCATCAGCGGGTTGCAATGCATAGCGCACAACAACAAGGTTAGTCACAGAGGCCAGAAGGTCGATCAGAGAATCAACCAGTGATGCTAGCAAGCTCACAGAGCCCGTGTACCACCAAGTGAAGAGCTTCATGATAAGAAGAAACGTGGCTGTGATTGTTGCTGCCCATGCAGCCATTTGAACGAGCCGGGCGTAATTTTTAGTCATATTGAGAACGTATTCTGAACAAGTGCGCAGAGTATAACGTTTTTTGGTGTGGTTTTAAGCAATTGCGGGCGTATTCAATCAAGCAAGGTTGAGAGGGAAGGTGTGGGGATAGGTCGAGTGCGCCATCTAAACGTTGTGTGTTAAGACATCGCATTGGCATTTTCTTGCGCCAAAAAAGCAACATGCCAGCAGGGGCTGGCATGAAGGGATACTCACTTGGCGGTGAAGTGGCGATTAGCCGTGGTGCTTCTTCATGCGCTCTTGCATGCGTTCAGCCATTTTTGCCATGTTTTCTTTCACCTGAACTTTCTGTTCTGGCGTCAGAACGTTGAGCATTTCGTGTTGTGCTTTCATTCGAGAAATGCGGCGCTCAACGTGTTGGTCTGACATTTTCTTCGCAAGGTCGCGGATAGCGGCTTCATCGAAGTTGTCGGCAAGAAGCAGTGTTTGCATCGCTTGACGGTCAGCCATCATTGCTTCTTTGTTTTTCGCTTTGTTTGCTTTCTTCGCATCACGGTTTTGTTCGCGAAGTGCATCAATTTTTTCTTCTTGCGCATCCGTAAGGTCGATGCCACGTAGTAGGTGTTTGCCACCCATCATGCCTTCGCCACCGTGGTGCTTGCCACCAAACGCCATGGCAGACATAGAGCACATCATCAGAGGCAGGGCGATAACGGTAGCAGCAATACGTTTAGAAAATTTCATGGTGTTTTCTCCGGTTTGTTTTTTTGTTGTGTCGTTTGATGGGAGTAACTTTATCGCTTGGGACGTAAACCGGTGTGCGTGCAAGGTAAACTTATGTAAAGCGCAGTAAACCTCCGCTTTACGCATGGAATCACATTCGAGATTGGCAGATACTGTATTCACACCACCTAAAGAGACAGGCTAAAGAAAGCCGCTTAGG
The DNA here is from genome assembly GCA_042096095.1 of Enterovibrio sp. GTDB lineage: Bacteria > Pseudomonadota > Gammaproteobacteria > Enterobacterales > Vibrionaceae > Enterovibrio. The sequence goes on along the minus strand of JBELME010000007.1, from coordinate 23,276 downwards.
TTGCTTGGGTATTCCCCTGACATTACTGATGAAGGCAATCACCGACCATGGCAAACATTCTCCTTATTGATGACGACACTGAATTGACGAGCTTATTAAAAGATCTTCTCGAGCTTGAAGGCTATTCCGTCAACATTGCCGACAACGGTCAGCAAGGCTTGGAAAAAATTGCCGCCGACACCGACTTGGTATTGCTGGATGTCATGATGCCCATGCTAAATGGCATGGAAACCTTGCGCCGCTTGCGTGACCAATGGGAAACCCCTGTATTGATGCTGACCGCGAAAGGGGAAGAAATCGATCGCGTCATGGGCCTAGAGCTGGGTGCTGATGACTACTTGCCGAAACCGTTTAGTGACCGAGAGTTGCTTGCACGCATGCGCGCCATTTTACGTCGCACGGGCAAAGGCAATGACGAAAAGCGCAGCGACGATGTGCAAGAGAAACTTGAATACCAAGACATCGAAATTTTCCCGGGCAAGATGGAAGTGTATTGCCAGCAGCAGTTGATTGACCTGACGGGCACAGAAACCGCGTTGCTGACCTATTTGGTCAGGCAGCCGGGCACCATTATTGCGAAAGCCGATATCAGTTTGAATGTAATGGGGAAACGCCTCGCGCCGTTTGATCGCGCGATTGATATGCACATTTCCAACATTCGTAAGAAATTACCTGAACGTGCTGACGGCAAACCGCGTATCAAGACCTTGCGTGGGCGCGGCTATTTGCTGGTGGAGGTGTAATGACGTCCTTCTTGTCGAAAATAACATTCCCGCGAATCAAAAGCCTTTATGGGCGCATTTTTGCGATTTTTTGGCTGACATTATTGCTGGTGCTGATTGCTGTATTAGCTGCCCAACACAGTGACCCACGCCAACAGCGCAACTTGCCTGACGCCGTCAAAGTGAAATATACCGAGTTAGCTGAAGACATATCGCAGGATTTAGCCCGCAAGCATGGGAGCTTGCATTCAAAGCTCAAAAAGATACAAAAAAAACAGCCTGAGCGTGCGCCGAGAAAACTCTACTTCACCGGGTTAGAGGGCGAGATGTTATTCAGTGGTCATCATGGCAGTAGCCGTGTGCTGAAAAACTTCACCAGTGTGGCAGATAACCCTGAGGCACCCATGCAGCGTCTGTATGGTCGATGGATGTTGGCAGGGCCGTTCTTGATTTCTGACGGTGATGAACAAGCATTGATGTACGTAGGGAAACTGTGGCGAGAAGCGCCGCCATTCTACGTGCAGATTCTTGATAGACCCTTTCAATTACTGCTTGTCACCATGGTGGTCAGCACGCCGTTTTTGCTCTGGCTCGCATGGGCCGTAAGCCGACCTGCCCGTCGTCTCCAACAAGCGGCGGAACGCGTTGCTGAAGGGCGTTTTGAAATCGATCCTGGCCTTGAGCAGGGCCCGCAAGAATTTCGTCAAGCGGGCGCGAGCTTTAACCAGATGGTGACAGCGCTGAATCAAATGGTCAGTGGTCAACAGCGTCTGCTTTCCGATATATCTCACGAGCTACGCTCCCCACTTACGCGTCTTCGTATGGCGAATGCCTTGGCAATACGTAAGCAAGGTGAAAGCGCAGATTTAGCCCGCATTGATACCGAAGCAGAGCGGATGGAGCAAATGATTGCAGATTTGCTGTCGCTGTCACGTATGCAGTTAAACAGTCATGCTGAACGTGATGTGTTCTCACTCGATGATCTCTGGCAGACATTGATGGAAGATGCCGAGTTTGAGGCGAGCCAATGTGACAAGTATTTCAGTTATCAGCCTTTGCCCAATGCGAACATTGAAGGTAATGGCCCGCTCCTTTGCAGTGCGTTGGAAAACGTGGTGCGCAATGCCATCAAATACGCGAACACACAGATTAACGTTACGTTTGCTGTTGAAGCGCGAAGCCTGCTTGTTGAAGTGAGTGATGATGGTGATGGTGTACCGCCAGAAATGCTTGAGGATATATTCAGACCTTTTTACCGTGTTTCTACTGCAAGAGATCGCATCAGTGGCGGCACTGGGCTTGGGCTTGCCATCACTGATAGCGCTATGCGGCAGCACAATGGCCGTGCAGAGGCACTGCTTAATGAGAGGGGGGGATTAACGATTCGGTTAATTTTTAGCCTCGTCACACATTCATCGCTCTGAGACATTTAGCTGTAAATATCTTTACTATTAAATGTCTCACTTTGGGAACTAGTGGCTAACCTTAGGACATGGTGACGTCTTTTCGACGTCAACATTTGTACCCCCTGCAGTTTATGCTTCTAAGGAATGGTTAGCTTATGTTCTCTTCAATGACGATAAAACAACGACTCACAATGTTTGTCGTTTTGGTGTGTGGTATCCAAATCGTGGTAGGCGCGTTTGTGTTCTACAAGTTGGCTTACATTGAGAGTCATGTTCAAGGTGTGGCTTACAGAGATATACCTGTGTTAGCGGCTATCAGTAGAGCAACTGAACATCAGGTTGAGCAGCGAGTTCACTACAACAAAGCCTTCCGTTATGCCCTTGAAGTAGGGAAAGAACCGAACGCAGAAGCAAATTACGCCAAAGAAAAAGCGTATTTTTACGAGCTCGGTGACAAGGTCAATAAAGATAAAAAAGAAATAAAAACGCTTTTAGCTGATGGGGTGGCAGGGGGTACGGAAGAAGAAAAGTTAGCGTTTACCGCCGCCAGCGATAAGATCAACGCGGCGTCCAAATTGCATGAAAAGTGGATGGTACACGTTGAAGATGTCTTCAAAGAACTAGAAGGCAAGCATTACCATGAAGCTGAAGTGTTAGATACCGTGGTGGGAGAGGAAGCTGAAACCACAACCAAAATGGTGGATAGCTTATTGACCGATGTGGGTCAGTTCACTGAAACTGCGGTCATTGACATCGAAAAGCGTGCCATCATCTTGGAATATACCGTTCTCGGCTCTGTTCTTCTGGCGTTAGTGGTTGCCATTATCATGCCAAAAATTATCCTCAATCGCATTTACGCAGGCCTAAACAAAGTGTCTGAAGCACTTGCCTTGCAAGCGGCGGGAGACTTTAGCCGAGCAGGTGTGGTGGATGAACCTGGCATTGTCGGTCAGTTACAAGAGAACATGGAAGGGACGCGTAAAAGCACCAACGCCATGATTGCGAAAGTTGCCGATGACGTCTCTGAAGCGGTGACTGCATTAAACTCAACGACACAAGCAGTCAAGAATAATGCGAGCGATCAATCGAGCGAAATCCTTCAAGTTGCTGCCGCCTTCAATGAAATGTCTGCCACCGCGCAGGAGATTTCCAACAACGCCGCATCCACACAAAATGCCACTGAGAGTGCGTCAACCAAGTCGTCAGAGAGCATGCGAGTGAATGAAGAAGCGATGGTTCAGACTCAACACTTGATTGAAAGTCTCTCACAAAGCAGTGCAGCGTTGAGCGAGCTGGAGAAAAACAGCAGTAACATCGCCTCAGTGTTGGATGTCATTAAAGGCATCGCTGAGCAAACGAACCTGCTTGCATTGAATGCAGCGATAGAGGCTGCGCGTGCCGGCGAGCAAGGGCGCGGCTTTGCCGTTGTAGCAGATGAAGTGCGTAGCTTGGCGCAACGTACCCATGATTCAACGTCTGAAATTGAAACCATGATTGCGCAATTAAGCGCGGTGACCAAAGAAGCGGTTGAGACCATGGAGAAAAGCTGTGAGATGGGGGATAAAACCATTTCGCTCTCTCGCCAATCGGGTGAGTACCTCTCTCAGGCCAGCGAAGCCAGTGCAGGCGTAACGGAGATGAACCTGCAAGTGGCGAGTGCCGCAGAGCAGCAAAGCGGTGTGATTGAAGAAGTGAACGCCAATGTGAGCAAAATTAATGACATGGCGGAGCTAAGTGCTCAGCAGATCATGAATTTGGTGGATGCAACGACAAAACTCAATCAAATTGCCACCAACCTTCAATCCTCTGTGGGTAAACAGGCTTAATGACACAGAATTCGTCACGGCGTGGCGTGCGAAACGAAAAAAGCAGGCCTTGGTCTGCTTTTTTTATCGCCCGCATTCTCGGTAAAGGCGTTAAATACCGCCTTTAAAACCAAGCTGACGCCATGCTTCGTAACAGATGATCGACACGGAGTTCGACAAGTTTAAGCTACGGCTGCTCGGCATCATAGGGACACGAATACGTTGCTCTGGCGCGAAATTATCGCGGATATCATCAGGAAGGCCGCTGGTTTCTGAACCGAACAGCAGCACATTTTCTTCTTGATACGTTGCGTCCGTGTGAGGGCGGCTGCCTTTCGTCGTGCACGCGAAAATACGTCTATCACCCATCGCCTCAAGAAACGCGGCATAGTTTGGGTAGCGAGTGACGTTGGTCAAATCGTGGTAATCCAAGCCCGCGCGACGCAGTTTCTTCTCCTCGAAGTCAAAACCCAGAGGCTCAATCAAATGAAGTTTGCAGCCCGTGTTGGCAGCCAGTCGAATGATATTACCAGTATTTGGAGCAATCTGAGGTTCGTAGAGAGCAATGTGAAACATGACGTTAAATGACCGCGCTAGAAAGGAAGAGGCAGTATAACCGTAAGTCAGGGGAAGTTGCAGGTTTCGGCGAGAATAACGTGGGCACGAAAAACAAAAAGGCGTCGCTAACAAAAAAGGAAGTGCTAGGCACTTCCTTTTTGATTGCGCGAGGCAAACTATCGTGGCACTAAGCCGTGATTAGTTTTTTGCTTCCGCAGCTGCTTTCGCGATAGCCGCGAAGCCTTCTGCATTCAACGCTGCACCACCGACCAGTGCACCGTCGATGTCAGGTTGTGCAAAGTAAGAGGCTGCGTTTTCTGGCTTAACAGAACCGCCGTATTGGATAACAACGTTCTTCGCCACGTCTTCGCTTTTCTCTGCAATGTGCGCGCGAATTGCTGCGTGGATGCGTTGTGCATCTTCTGCTGTTGCTGCTTTACCGGTACCGATAGCCCAGATTGGTTCGTATGCGATAACCGCGCAGTTAAGTGCTTCAACACCTTGGGTGTTGATCACAGCGTCGATTTGACGTGCACATACCGCTAGTGTTTCGCCCGCTTCGTTTTGTGCGTCAGATTCACCGATGCAAAGCACTGGCGTTAGGCCGTTTTCTTTTAGGAATGCAAATTTTTTCGCAACGAACTCGTCAGATTCTTCGTGGTATTCACGACGCTCTGAGTGACCGATGATGATGTGAGTTGCGCCAAAATCTTTCAGCATCTCTGGAGAAATGTCACCAGTGAATGCGCCGCTTAGGTTCACGTCTACGTTCTGTGCACCCAAGATGATTTTGCTTTCCGCTTTGCCTAGCAGTTGCTCAGCAAGGTCCAAGTACATGACAGGTGGTGCGATAGCAACGTCAACACCTTCAACGCCTTTAAGCTCTGCGTCTAGGCCTTTGATCAGATCAGCAACCATGGTTTTGTTGCCGTTAAGTTTCCAGTTACCCATTACCAATGGACGGCGCATAGGAATTCCTCCGTAATCCAATTATCAATTCAACTGCTGGGAACGATAGCAGCAGACCCGCTAGCATTTCCTGCTCAAAATCATAAATGCCATCGTTTGTACGCGTTTTACGTGTAAAAGTGAACCTTTGAGTAACAAATTTTCGTTATAAATTTTCGGAATGGCGTTCTGAGAGCACTCTTCAAGGAGGTGTGATCTGAGGTTAATTTCCTTCTCTCTAGTAACAATTGCTCGAAATGCTGGGGTACAGTGGCTCAATATCGTAACAAGGAGCAAGTTATGCCTCATATTGTCATGGAGTACAGCGATCCGGTTTCAGAACGTGTGAACATCGGACAATTGCTAGAAGACTTACACCACACTGTGATTGGTAGCGGTGAGTTTGATGTCAGTGATACCAAGTCCCGCGCCTACGCGTGTCATGAGTGGCTCATTGGCGAAGCCGACAACCAAGAGAATTTCATTCATGTCACCTTATGGCTGCTAGATGGTCGCGATGAGAGCAAGAAATATAACCTGACACATGCATTGCTTGATGTGCTCAAACAGCATGCGGGTGACGTGGTGAGTTTGACGGTGGATGCAAGAGACATGGACAGACGCTGGTACGCGAAGGAAAAACGCGACGCGTAGACTGGACGTGCATTTCTGAGGCAGGAAGGGCGTGAAAAAGTCGCGGTGGCGAACCACCGCTCTGAAAATGTGTTTACCCTTCTACCGCTACCGTTTCTGCATCGCGACGAGGGCGGAATGGCGTGACGGTTGCCGTTGTTGCGGTGAGTGATTCTGGGTCATTCACGGCAGTGGCAAAACGATCGAACTGGCGCATCAATTCTTTCATCAGCAATGCATTCACGTGGTTGGGATTTTTACCCACGGCAATGACGTTGTTGATGTGGCTCAGCTGCGCTTGAAGTTTTGGCCTCATGTGCTTGCTGGCGTTGTCGATGATGTCTTGGCTCATGTCCAATCTGAGTTGTTCCAAAGCTTGCGGGTCCGTTTCCGCTAACGCTTTTAATTCGTCGAATGAAGGCAACGTTTTCATGGCATTACTCCTCCGTCTGCTCATGACTTGCCCTAGACTATACGTTTAAAAAATGAGCGATCAATCACACTGATGGCTCACAAGTGAGACATGTTTGATCGATCAATTTGGTGTGTCTGAGCTGTGATACAGGTAATTGTTTGATACCAGACTGAAACATGGCATGCGCTAAAATCTAGTCTCAATAAAGAGACTCTCGTGTAAAAAGGATTGATTTTGTTTTGAGGGGGAAATGGTCTGGCGCTTAAAAGGTATTGGTGAGGTGTGGTCCGTTCGGGGGGATGGTCGATACCATGAGGTACCGACGTCTGACAGGGCTTACCAGTATTGCTCTGTGGAGATGTTTCCCGGCTTGCGGCGTAAATTCTTTTCTAACCCCTTTTGTTCCAACAAGGCTCGAACGTCTTTCACCATTTGTGGGTTGCCACATAACATGACCTGGCTTTGTTCTGTTGACAATGGCAAGCCAACCAAACGCTCTAACATGCCATCCTCCAAAGCATGGGTGATGCGGCCTGACAGTGCGCCAGCAGTGGGTTCACGACTGACAAATGGCTGCACAATGATTTGGTCGCTGTGGGTATCTTTGAGCGCGTTAATTTCCGCTTGGTAGCTGAGATCAGCAGAAAATCGCACGGCATGAACCAACACGACTTTTCTGAATCGTTGCCAAACGTCGTCTTGCTGTAAAATCGACAAATACGGGCCGAGTGCGGTGCCAGTAGAGAGCATCCAAAGGTGTTCGCCTTGTGGAATTTCATCGAGTGTAAAGAAGCCAGCGGCATCTTTGGTGATCATCACTGAATCGCCGGGTTCAAGCGCATGGAGTTGTGGCGAGAGTAAGCCATCGGCGACGCGGGTTGCGTAAATTTCGAGGTATTTGCTGTCGGGCGAGTTTACATAGGAGTAGGCGCGTTGGATAAGTTTACCGTCGATTTCTAAACCGAGCTTAGTGAACTGGCCTGCTACAAATGGGGAGACGTCAGCGTTGAGCACAAGGCTAAAAAGATCCTTATTCCAGCGACGATTCTCGATGACTTCCGCTTTGATCCAATTTGCCATATGCGCTCCTTACTGTTCAGTGATGCGACCCTGACTCACAGGCTGCTTATTATCTTTCGTTCGTTACTCTCTCGACAAAATTCTGTAAGTACATCTGCGTTGCCCTTCGATAATGTGCTCTTCACGAGAGACATGATAGTGCTCACCGAGCAGGGTTCTAAAGATGTTTTTCTCTGATTTACACAAAGCTGGACAACGGGTTGCTGCTTGGCAAATCGGGCAGTGATTTTCGATCAACAAAAAAGCATCGCCATCTTGTTGTACCTCGGCCATGTAACCCTCTTTCTCTCTAAGATACGCCAAGGTTTCAAGTTTAGCCTTTAAATTGTGGCAATCTTTGAGCGCATCGCGGTATTGCTGCAACGTCTTTTCTTCGCGTTGCTGAATGACTTTGGCAAGACCTGCTTCACCGAACAAACTCTCGACAGAATCAATCACGGAAATAGCAAGATCCCCATGGCTGTCTGCAAATCGGCGATGGCCTTCCGCCGTCAGTGACCAATGGCGCGTAGGGCGGCCCACTTTGACGCGGATATCGCTAAAATCCAGAAGGCCATCATCTTCCATTGCTTGTAGATGCTGACGAATGCCCATGGTGGTCATGTCCATTTCATCTGCGAGCACACGCGCACTGATCGCGCCTTCGCGTTTAATTTTATTCAGGATTTTGTCGACTGTTTTCATCGCGTTTCACTACTCCCCGTTGATGATCCATTATGAAGTGCGCAAGCTAAATAAAGCAATGTCTTTACTTATTTATTGTAGCAGCGCGGTGTTGAGTGAGCGCTCAAGCACGGCACTTTTGACGTCGCTGGGTCAGTGTTGGCGTTCAGAGTGTGAAGTTTGTCATGCAACTGAGAATGTATGTCGCAAGGGTAAAAATCGACAAGAAAAACGGGCTGATAGTGCACTGTTCTCTCACAAAATAAAGCGGCGTAACTACACTGCATCGATGTTCAGTGAATCGATGTTAGCACGCCGTTGTTGGCAGCTAGCGTGTACGAGGAGGTCAAATGGCTGATAAAAAAGCCTTTCCTGTAAAAAACCTTTTACTTCTTATTGTGGTGGCAGGCGCATTGATTGCGGCTGCGTATTTTTACGTGCGTCATCAAGCGCAGTACCCCAGCACAGACGACTCCTACGTGCATGGCAATATCCTCTACATTGCGCCACAAATCAGTGGGCAACTGACAGACGTGGATGTCACTGATTTTCAGTATGTGGATAAGGGAATGTTGCTCGCTCGGATCAATCCAGCGCCTTATAAAGCCCGCTTGGAACAAGCACAAGCGGCGTATGAAAGCGCCACTGCTGCGAACAAAGCGAGCAGTGATGCCATTGTTGGGGCGAGTGCCCAAATCCGCGCGGCCAGTGCACAGCTTGTCGACACGGAAGAAAAATACCGACGTAACATGGCGCTGGTGGCGAAAGGATTATTGCCGAAACAAGATGGCGATGATTTGAAAGCGGAGCTTGCCGCCGCGAAGAACAATGTAGACGTGGCGCGCTCGCGGATGTCTCAGCTTATCAGTGAACAAGGTGCGGTGGGTGAAGCGGCCCCGCAAGTGAGGCAAGCGGCGGCGGCTTTGTCGGAAGCTTCGCTGAATCTCTCGTACACCGAAATTGCCGCGCCATCGTCAGGGCGGCTAGGGGATGTGAATGTGCGTCCTGGCAGTGTGGTTGCGCCAGGACAGGCGATGATGCCGCTGATTGAGGCAGATTCGTTTTGGGTTCAAGCCAACTTTAAGGAAGGTGATATCGGGCATATCCAAACCACCATGCCTGCCTCTATCGTGCTAGACATGTACCCTGACGTCACCTTCAACGGCGTTGTTGAAGCCATCTCTCCTGCTAGTGGCTCTTCTTTTTCTTTGTTGCCGCCAGAAAATGCCACGGGAAACTGGGTAAAAGTGCCGCAGCGTTTTCCAGTACGCATCAAACTGGATGACAACGTGAAAGTCTCGTCATCAACACCCATGCGGGTGGGGGCGAGTGCGACGGTGACGATAGATACGCTGTCGCGTGAAACCACTGCGGCGAAATAGGTATGGAGGCCAATACTGCGGCGAGCTCGGATGCGATAAAGCCGTTAGAAGGAACCACTCGCCTCATGGTGACCTTGGCGGTGATGTTGTCGGCCATCATGGTGCTGCTCGACATGACCATCGCCAATGTGTCGTTACCGCATATGATGGGGGCGCTCGGGGTGACGTCTGAACAAGTCACCTGGGTGCTGACGTCTTACTCCATGGCGGAAGCCATTTGTATTCCGCTGGCGAGCTACTTCAGCTTGCGCTTTGGTGTTCGAAAGCTGCTGCTGGTATCGGTCACTGGCTTTGTGATCATGTCGGCACTTTGTGGACAAGCCGACTCACTGACCGAGATGATCATCTTCCGCATTATGCAGGGGGCATTTGGCGCGTCGGTCATTCCACTCTCTCAATCCATTATGGTGCAGATTTACCCAGCCGAAGAGCGCGGTAAAGCCATGGCATTGTTCTCTGTCGGTGTCTTGCTGGGCCCTATCTTAGGGCCGACGGTGGGCGGGGTGATCACGGAGCACATGGATTGGCGGTGGATTTTCTATGTGAATTTACCAATAGGTGCATTGTGTCTCACCTTGCTCGCTATCTTTGTGCGCATTGATGGTCGAGATAAAACCACGGTCGATTGGCCGCTGGTGTTTGGGATGGCGATTGGTATTGGTTTGCTGCAAATGGTCTTGGAGCGCGGCAATGAAGACGGATGGTTTAGTTCTAACACCATCTTGTTTGCGTTTGTGATCAGCATGCTTGCGTGGGCGTTCTTCTTGGTGCGCTCGTTCAAAACCAAAGGCGACATTGCGCCAATGTGGCTACTGAAAGATCGCAACCTGTTGGTGTCTTGCTTGATCATGACGGGTTTCTCGATGGGCATGTTTGGCATCACCCAGTTGCAGCCTATGATGCTAGAGCAACTCTTAAACTATCCCGTTGACACTACGGGGTTTGTGATGGCGCCGAGAGGCGTGGCTTCTGCGATTGTACTTCTGGCCATTTCACGGTTTATTGACCGGCTTGATCCCAGGATGTTAATCACCATTGGTCTAATGCTCAATGGGATCGGCAGCTTTATGATGATGCGTTATTCACTCGACATCAATGTGTATTGGGTGCTGATCCCAAGCATCATTCAAGGGGCGGGTATGGGCTTGGTGTTTGCACCACTCAGCCAATTGGCCTATGCGACGCTCGCGCCGAATCAGGCCGTGGGCGGGGCGGTGGTGTTCAACCTTTGCAGAACGCTGGGCAGTTCGTTCGGTATCTCGATAGTGAATACCTATTTCAGCCAGATTCAGCAAAAAGAATGGCACGCGTTAGGGTCGGGTATTACGCCGGATAACCCTGTCGTGCAACATCTTGCTGCCTCACAGGGAAAAACGGTGACCGATCCAAGCTTCATTGCCAGCGTGACAAACATGCTTCATGAACAATCAACCTTGTTGGCGTTTGTGTATACCTTTGGCTTTATCATGGTGTCATACGTGGTTTTAATTCCGCTTCTGACCCTGTTTAAAAAGCCGGAGAAGAAACCGCCCAAACGAACATTGCTATCCTGACACCTGCAAAAAAGCACGCTAAATAGCGTGCTTTTTTCTCACCAACGATCAGTGCGTGCGCAAACCGACGACCAAGCGATTAAAGAATGATGGCTTTTACCGCGTCATCTTTACGCTCTAGGTAGTGAATCGATTTGATACGACGAATGGTGCGGCACTTACCACGAATAAGCAGTGTTTCAGTGGTCGCGATGTCGCCTTTTCGCGTGATGCCTTCCAGCAAGTCACCTTTGGTGATGCCGGTTGCGGAGAAAATCACATTGTCGCTGCTGGCCATGTCTTCCATGGTCAAACGGATATTGGTGGTGATGCCCATTTCTGCACAGCGCTCAATTTCTACTTCGCCCATGCGACGGTTTTCTTCGTTGTCTTCTTTCACTTCATGACGTGGAATCAAGCGGCCATTCATGTCGCCGCCCAGCGCGCGGATAACCGCGGCGGACACTACACCTTCAGGTGCGCCACCGATGCCGTACATCACATCTACTTCGCTGTCTGGCATGCAAGTGAGGATGGATGCCGCAACGTCACCATCAGGGATCGCGAACACCTTCACACCCATTTCTTGCATTTCACGGATGGTGTCATCGTGGCGTGGTTTTGCCAGCGTCGTGACCACCAATTCGTCCAAGGTTTTGCCAAGCGTGTTAGCAATGTTGATCAGGTTGTCGCGAAGTGGAAGGTCGATGTTGATAACGCCTTTCGCTTCGGGGCCAACACACAGTTTTTCCATGTACATGTCAGGGGCTTTTAAGAAGCTACCTTTTTCTGCGGCGGCCAATACCGCCAATGCGTTAGATTGGCCCATGGCTGTCATGCGTGTGCCTTCGATAGGGTCGACAGCAATATCAACCGCATCGCCGCCCAGACCGACTTTTTCACCGATATACAGCATCGGTGCTTCGTCGATCTCGCCTTCACCAATGACAATTTCACCTTCGATTTCGGTTTTGTTCAGAAGAATGCGCATAACCTCAACTGCAGCACCATCAGCAGCGTTTTTATCGCCGCGGCCAAGCCATTTGTAACCTGCCAGTGCTGCGCCCTCTGTGACGCGTGAAAAAGCCATCGCTAAATCGCGTTTCATCCGATCTCCAGTGTTTTCATGAAGTGAAATAGAAGCGAGTCGCCGCCTTGCAATAGTGCGAAATTAGGCCGAGCGAGTCGCTGAAAAACTCGGCGCGGATTTTACCATAAGCAAAAAGGAAACGTTTGCGTTTTTGAGACAAGAAGCGTAACGCTCGCCGGATATCCGCGAGCGTTACGCTTAAGGTGTTGAACTATAAATTGTTAGCGACAAGGTCTAGTGGTCTTCCCAGCCTTTTGAACATTCAACCGCACGCTGCCAGCCGCGGTGACGGCGTTCGCGTTTGCCGTCATCTTCACAAGGTGTGAAACTACGATCCAATTCTGACTTGTTCATGAGCTCGTCAATGCTGCTCCAAAAGCCCACGGCCAAACCTGCAAGATAGGCAGAGCCCAGCGCGGTCACCTCGGTGACTTTCGGACGTTTTACTTCCGTATTTAATACGTCAGATTGGAACTGCATCAGGAAGTTGTTGGCTACGGCTCCGCCATCCACTTTCAGTGAATCGAGCTTGATGCCTGAATCGGCTTCCATCGCGGTCAACACATCAAGTGATTGATACGCGATGCCTTCAAGCGTGGCGCGAATGATGTGGTTCGCATTCACACCACGCGTGATCCCCACGATGGTACCACGTGCATACGGGTCCCAATGTGGCGCACCTAAGCCAGTAAATGCAGGGACAACATACACGCCATTGCTGGTATCCACTTTTGTTGCAAAGTATTCCGAATCGCTCGCATCGCTGATGAGCTTCATTTCATCGCGTAGCCATTGGATAGACGCGCCGCCCATGAACACGGCCCCTTCAAGTGCATACGCGACCTCGCCTTTTGGTCCACAAGCAAGGGTGGTGAGAAGCCCATTGTTTGACGTCACTTTTTCTTTGCCCGTGTTCATGAGCAAGAAACAACCTGTTCCGTACGTGTTTTTCGCTTGGCCTGGTTCGACACACATTTGACCAAATAGGGCAGCTTGCTGATCGCCCGCAATCCCGGCGATAGGAATACGTGTGCCGCCTTTACCGCCAATGTTGGTTTCGCCATAAACCGCGGATGAGGCTTTTACTTCCGGCATCATGGATGCTGGGATCCCCAATGCTTTGAGCATGGTTTCATCCCATTCCAGCGTGTTGATGTTGAACAGCATGGTACGGCTAGCGTTGGTATAATCGGTGACGTGAACACGTCCTTGGGTCATCTTCCAGATAAGCCAAGTATCGACAGTACCAAACAGCAGGTCGCCTTTTACAGCGAGTCCATGCGCCCCTTCAACATGGTCGAGGATCCACTTTACTTTGGTGCCAGAGAAATACGGGTCAACCACAAGGCCTGTTGTTTCGCGAATGTAATCTTCATAGCCATCTGATTTGAGTTGTTCACAAATCGGGGCGGTACGGCGGCACTGCCATACGATCGCGTTATAAATCGGTTTGCCAGTATGGCGGTTCCACACAATGGTGGTTTCACGTTGGTTGGTGATACCAATGGCTGCGACTTCGTCGGAGCGGATACCTGATTTCGCCAGCGCTTCAACCAATGTGGCACTTTGCGTGGCCCATATTTCAAGAGGGTCGTGTTCCACCCAGCCTGATTGCGGGTAGATTTGCGTAAATTCGCGCTGGGCGGCGGTGACTATATTCGCGTCATGATCGAGGATAACCGCACGAGAGCTGGTGGTGCCTTGATCCAATGCGACGACGTATTTCTGTTCCGTGCTCATAGGGGGTCCTCTTTGTTTCCTCTAAACAGCATAGCGCTAAGAATTCGGTTATTGGGGTAGGTACGAGACCCATTTTATGTTCGTGGTCTTGGCTGCCACGATAATCGTACCTGCTACTTTAGATACGAAACGGATTTCGTGAAGTGTTTGCGCGTCTAAATGTGCGTTCGCTCATTATTTGGGCGATACGGATGCGCGATTGAGCATTATCGCGGTGAATCTGAGTGTAGAGAAAGGACACGTTAGACGAAGTGAATAATTTCCGATGGTTTTTAAGGGGGCAAAAAGAAAAGGCTGACACGAGAAGTGTCAGCCCAGCCGATACCGGCAAGTCTTGGAATACTCCAAGAGAGATACGATCATGCACACTTTACCATGTGTAAAATGAATATAAATTGAGTGAGATCGCATTGTTAGTCAAAAATGACATGGGGAAACCCCATTTGAAACTAAGAGCGGTATGAGAATATGTTAAAAAGCGCCGCTTTTTTGTTCGCTTGTGATCTAAAAACGTATTAGAAAGGTGCGGCTTGCGCCATGCCCCGTTAGAATAGGTTTTCTGGGACGCACAAGGTAAAGAACCCTTATCGGGCAAGCCTTGGCGAGATTTAGTTGGATGAGAAAGGTGGCCTTGATGTCATTGGAAATTTTAGAGCAGCTTGAAGCCAAAGTTCAGATGGCAGTGGATACCATTTCGCTGCTTCAAATGGAAATCGAAGAGCTTAAAGAAAAAAACGAAACCTTGGGTCAAGAAACGGACACTGTTCGTGAAAGCCGAGATGCATTAGAACAAGAAAATGCGCGTCTTCGTACTGACCAAGAGGCATGGCAACAGCGCATTCGTAGCCTGCTTGGTAAGATTGAAGAAGTAGAATAAAAAAACAGAGCCGATGGGCTCTGTTTTTCTTTGTGCCTCACTGTTTTCAATGTGGCACATTCTCAAACGACCTGAATCTTACATCTTCAGGCGATTGGGTAGACAACACATCAACGTTCACGCCAATGTGTGATTATTCAATGTCGATAGGCTCTTGAGAAAGAATAACACCTGTCGTGTCGGCATAGAGATGATCTTCAGGAATGAAGGTGACGCCACCAAAATTCACAGGAATGTCTGTATCACCCACGCTTTGGTTATCTGCACCAACAGGAATGGATGCCAGCGCTTGAATACCAATGTCAATTTCATCCAGCGCATCAACGTCGCGTACACAACCGTAAACCACTAAGCCTTCCCAGTTGTTTTCTGCCGCTAACGCAGCAATGTCTGCATCTACGATAGCGCGGCGTAATGAGCCGCCGCCGTCGATAAGCATGACGCAACCTTCGCCATTACGTTCAGCCACTTGGCGGATAAGTCCGCTGTCTTCAAAGCATTTCACGGTGACAATCTGACCGCCAAAAGAGCTTCGGCCGCCATACGTGCTCATCATAGGTTCAAGCACATCTACCTGATCGAGGTACATGTCGCACAGTTCAGAGGTATTGTATTCCATAATCAGACTTCTTCTTGGGGCGTAAATGGCCGAAAGGCAAAATAGTGGCGGTTAGAGAAAAGCTCACCGTCACCCTATGTCAAAAAAGTATAACGACAAGGGAGGGCATTGCAATGACTCAAAACATAAATCGGAGGCGCAACGCCTTTATGTACGAGGATGTCTTAGCGAACTAAGACACCGATAGCGAATAAACAATTGGTCAGCAACGCCACTTTCACAATGTCAGCAATCATCGGGCGCAAGGTTTCACCATCAGGCGATGTCCACACGGCTTTACCATGTTTGATGGCGAGCGGAAGCGCCAGTATAAACAGCCAGCCAGTCAGAGGAGCATGTTCTAACAAGGCGTAAAGTGAGAAACACCCAAAGGAACCTGCCAGTAAAACTTGATGGTAAATACGTCCCCATTTTGCACCCATGCGCACGACCAAGGTGTGCTTTCCGCAGGCTTTGTCGTTATCAATATCACGAAGGTTGTTGATGTTCAGTACACCCACTGCCAGTAAACCACAGGCCGTCGCAGGCAAAAGCACTGCGGCGCTCAGTGAGCCCGTCTGCAAGTAATAGGTGCCCGCTACACCTAGCCAGCCAAAGAAAATCAACACGGACAAGTCACCAAGGCCACGGTAACCGTAAGGTTTGTTGCCAACGGTGTAGCAAATCGCCGCCACAATGGCGAGCGCCCCTAAACCAATGAAGCTCAGAATATCAGCCGTTTGATCAAAGGCGGTCAGCACCAACGCCGCACCGGATAGAATGGTGAGTACGATGTTCAGCGCCATGGCTTTTTTCATCGTGGTGGTGGTGACCAAGCCCTGCTGAATGGCACGCTTAGGGCCTAAACGATCGTCATTGTCTGTGCCTTTGACGGCATCCCCATAGTCATTGGCAAGGTTGGAGAGGATCTGCAACAACAATGCTGTCACCAAGGCGAGCAAGGTAATGGTGATAGAAAAACGGTCGGTTTGGGCTGCAACTGCACTGCCACACAGGATGCACGCAATGGCGAGCGGCAGTGTTTTAGGACGCGCAGCGTCGAGCCAAGTAGAAAGAGTGATTGAAGACATAGCCAAGCAGTACCTAAAGAATCAGGCGACATTATTGGCATTTTTTGCACTATCGGCAATGTTGAAGCCCAAATTAGCCGTGATAGTGATGACATAGGGCTTGGTGGACAGAAACAAAAACAGGCAGCCTTGGCTGCCTGTTTTCTGCTTACTGTCTGATAATCCGAAGGATTACAGGATGAAGCGGCTCAGATCTTCGTCATCAACCAACTCTTCGAGGCAGTTGCGCACGTATTCTGCGTTGATCTCAACAGATTCACCGCCACGTTCGCTCGCGTCGAAAGAGACTTCATCAACCAAACGCTCCATCACAGTGTGTAGACGACGCGCACCGATGTTCTCAGTACGTTCGTTCACGCGCCATGCTGCGTTCGCGATTTCTTCAATACCGTCTGGCGTGAAGGTCAAGTTCAATTGCTCTGTGCCCATCAGTGCAGAGTATTGCTCTGTCAAAGACGCATTTGGCTCAGTCAAAATACGTTGGAAGTCAGACGCGGATAGCGCTTCCAGTTCAACGCGGATTGGCAAACGACCTTGCAGTTCTGGAATCAAATCCGATGGGCTTGCCACTTGGAAAGCCCCTGATGCGATGAACAGGATGTGGTCGGTACGTACCATGCCGTGTTTGGTGGAAACCGTGCTGCCTTCCACCAATGGAAGTAGGTCACGCTGAACACCTTCACGCGATACATCTGGGCCTGAGCTTTCGCCGCGCTTACAGATTTTGTCGATTTCATCGATGAAGACGATGCCGTTGTTCTCAACCATGTGGATGGATTGGTCTTTCAATTCTTCTTGATTAACCAGCTTCGCAGCTTCTTCTTCCGTCACGGCTTTTAGCGCGTCTTTTAGCTTCATCTTGCGCTTTTTAGACGTGTTACCACCACCGAGGTTTTGGAACATGCCCTGCAATTGGTTAGTCATTTCTTCCATGCCTGGAGGCGCCATGATTTCCATGCTCATTTGCGGTGCAGCAACATCGATTTCGATTTCTTTGTCGTCAAGCTGGCCTTCACGGATTTTCTTACGGAAGCTTTGACGTGTGCTCGAATCCGCTTTTGGCTCTTCAGATTGTCCCCATGCATCACGCGGTGGCGGCAGCAGGACATCGAGAATGCGCTCTTCAGCCAGTTCTTCAGCGCGGAATTTCACTTTTTCCATCGCTTGCTGGTGGGTCATTTTTACCGCAACGTCAGTCAGATCACGGATAATGGTTTCCACTTCCTTACCCACATAGCCCACTTCGGTGAACTTGGTGGCTTCAACTTTGATGAACGGCGCGTTCGCCAGTTTTGCGAGACGACGTGCGATCTCTGTTTTACCAACACCCGTTGGGCCGATCATCAGGATGTTCTTAGGCGTCACTTCTGCGCGAAGATCTTCATCCAACTGCATGCGACGCCAGCGGTTACGAAGCGCAATCGCAACGGCACGTTTAGCTTTGGTTTGACCGATTATGTGACGGTCTAGTTCAGACACGATTTCGCGTGGGGTCATTTCAGACATGCTGGGATCCTGCTTAGTAATCAAGTTCTTCGATGGTGTGGTGCTGGTTGGTGAAGACACAGATGTCGCCAGCAATGGTCAGAGATTTCACGGCGATTTCGCGTGCATCAAGCTCTGTGTTTTCTAGCAATGCAATGGCCGCAGCCTGTGCAAAGTTACCGCCTGAACCGATGGCGATCATATCGTGCTCTGGCTGAACCACATCACCGTTACCGGTAATGATCAGAGACGCGGTTTCATCCGCAACACAAAGCAGTGCTTCTAGCTTGCGCAGTGCACGGTCAGAACGCCAATCTTTAGCGAGCTCAACCGCGGCTTTGGTCAAATGACCTTGGTGCATTTCCAGCTTACGCTCGAAACGTTCGAATAGGGTGAAGGCATCAGCGGTGCCGCCAGCGAAACCTGCCAGTACTTTGTTGTTGTAAAGGCGGCGAACTTTGCGGGCATTGCCTTTCATTACGGTGTTACCCAGTGACACTTGGCCGTCACCGGCGATCACAACTTTGCCGTTGCGGCGGACTGAAACAATCGTTGTCACGGAAGAACCTCTTCGTTTTGCTCTGGCTTATAACCAGTATGGGTTGTTATCAACAGAGGTGGGGATGGAGAAAACTAAATTCAAGGGGAAAAGCAGGGATGAAACCCTGCTTTATAGGATTTTTTCGCCGAAAAACCAGATTAAATCAGTTCCAGTACCAGATTGCGCAAGGTTCGATGCCAGCGCGGCGCAGCATGTTGCGGTCGCGTTCTGCTTCGCGTTTGAGCGGGTAAGGCCCTAGAACGACGCGATACCAGATGCCTTTTTCGCCTTGGCTGGATTTGACATGGCTTTCTAGGCCTTGGAAAGCAATCATCGCTTTACGCTCATCGGCTTGGCTCGAGCTTCGGTAAGCGCCGCACTGCATGAGGTAAGGGCGGCTCGATACTTCTTGCTCGTTGGCTTCGACTTCGACTTCTTTATTTTCGAGCTCTTCAATGTATGACCACTTTTCTTTAGGCTGTGGTGGCAAGGTTTCTTTTGCCTTTTGGCTTGAAGAGGGCGCTTTAGAGACAGGCGCCGATTTCTCTACTTTCTGTTCAGCAGGTGGCGTGCTGGTGGAAAGGAGGAAAAGGCCATAACCGAATCCGCCCACGAGTAAAATCGCGATAATCGCCCACTTTAATGGGAAGGCCGCTTTTGGGGGGGCTTTCTTGGTATTTCGGGTCGGTTTACGCGGCGCTTTGCCACGTTTGACATAATCTCTGGTTGCCACTGATTTGCGTATCTTTTCTTCGAATGGATGCTATATGGTACTGGCTTGCTCGAAAGCGCGCCAGTACCGATAGACTGAGTTTAGCGTGATGGTGGTGCAACACTCTCACGAACAACCAGTTGTGCATCTAGCAAACGTGAGCCTGCTTGCACATCGTTGCCTTTGAGGATCTTTAAAAGCATCAACATGGCTTGGCGGCCAATGTCATAACGTGGTTGGGATACTGTGGTCAGCGCAGGGTCACAGTATTCCGCAAATTGAATGTCATCGAAGCCGACAATCGAAATGTCATGCGGGACGCGGAAACCGAGGCGTTTGGCTTGTTGCATTGCACCAATTGCCATCACGTCCGAGTGACAGAACACCGCGGTGGGTGGCACTGGCAAAGACAACAGTGATGTCATGGCGCGTGCGCCAGCCGCAAAGCTGAAATCACCGGAGACCGTATAAGCTGGGTTTATGGTGATACCGCCGCGGCGCAATGCCTGCTGATAACCTTGCACGCGGAATTGCGTTAACGCCGCATCCTTTGCTCCTGTGATTTGTGCGATTTGCTTGTGACCCACTTGCGTTAAGTAGTTCACCGCTTCAAACGCAGCCGTCAGGTTATCGATGTGTACCGTCGGCAATTCAAGTTCTGGCGCGTATTCACAGGCCATCACGAGAGGCGGTAAGTTTTTCTGTTCTGGTTTACTGACGTCAAAAGGAAGGTCTGTGCCTAAAAGGAGCATACCGTCAGCTTGCTTTGTAAATACCAGATTCACGAAAGAACTTTCGCGACTGTCTTGTTGGCCACTGTCACCCAGCAACACAAGGTAGCCGTGTTCCATCGCTGCTTCTTCGATACCACGAATGATTTCGGTGAAGTAAGGGTCACAAATGTCTGGGACGATAACCACGATGGTTTTCGACTCATTGCGTCGTAGGTTGCGCGCCAATGAATTGGGGCTGTAGCCTGCTTCCATCACAGCTTGTTCGACTTTCTTCCGTGTCGATGCCGACACCTTTTCAGGATTCATCAAGGCGCGGGATACCGTTGCCGTTGAAACGCCGGCCAGATGGGCAACATCCTTCATTGTCGCCATAGTGCTATTCCTCTTGCTTAATATGTTTGGCAATGCTTCCCCATCGGGACCTACAGCAATGAGACAAAACGTGTCTTGGAGTCTCTATCTTAATCTGATGAGGCTGTATTAAACATGGTCATGTTAACAGATATTACAAGAATAACGTGATGTCGGTCGGTTTAGTCGAATGAAAACGACTTAGCTCATATCTTGCGGTTCGATATCGAGCGACCAACGGACTTTTTTAGAGAGAGGCAGTTGGCGAATCGCTTGCAGTGCAATGGAAAGTCGTTGCTGCAGCATCTTCCTGCTTGGTGCTTGGAAGATCAGTTGCCAACGGTATCGCCCCGCACGACGATGAAGTGGCGCTGGGGCAGGCCCTATCACGGCGCAGCCGTCGTCTTCCAATGGGCTAGCATCTAACACAGTACGCGCTTGTTGCAGGAATTGCTCAACCATGTCGCTTTGGTGTGATTCGGCACGGATCAAGCCAAAGAAACTGAATGGCGGCAATTGTGCTTGATGACGTTCTTGTAGCGCTGCTCGCGCGAAGCTGTCGTAGCCTTTGTGGATCAACGATTGCAGCAGTGCGTGTTCTGGGTGGTGCGTTTGTAACAAGACCAAACCGGGTTTGCTGGCACGACCGGCACGACCTGCGACTTGCACAAAAAGCTGCGCCAATCTTTCAGGGGCGCGAAAATCATTACTGAACAAGGCGCTGTCGACGTCCACCAAGCCCACGAGTGTGACGTCGGGGAAGTGGTGGCCTTTCGCCAACATCTGCGTGCCAATCAGGATCTGGTATTCCTTATTGTGGATGGCGTTGAGGTATTCTTCTAACGCGCCTTTACGTCGCGTGTTATCGCGGTCAATACGAATGGTTTTGTATTCAGGGAATAGGCTGGCTAACTGCGATTCAAGCTGTTCGGTGCCGACACCCACGCTGATCAATTGCGTTGAGCCGCAACTGCCACATTGGTGCGGAATAGGGCGCTGACTTCCACAATGGTGGCAACGCAGTTCGCCGCTTTGTTGGTGCAGTGTGTAGTAAGCATCACAACGCTTACATTCGGCCAACCAGCCACACTCGTGACACATTAACGCGGGGGCATAACCACGGCGGTTCAAAAACAACATCACCTGATTACCCACGGACAAATGTTTGCGCATTTCCGCAATCATGGGCGCAGAGAGCCCTGATTCGAGGTACAAACCGCGAATATCCAATACGCCGTGTTTGGCTTTCACGGCATTGCCCGCGCGAATCGATAAGATTAAATGGTGGTATTTGCCCGTGGTGGCGTTGTGAAGGCTTTCAAGTGAAGGGGTGGCAGAGCCCAGCACCACGGGAATGTTTTCTTCATGGCCACGCATCACGGCCAAATCACGGGCGTGATAGCGAAAGCTGTCTTGCTGCTTGTAAGACGCATCGTGCTCTTCATCGACGATGATGATGCCAAGAGACTTGCACGGCGAGAAAAGCGCAGAGCGGGTGCCGATAATAATGGCGGCTTCGTTGTCGCGTGCGGCAAGCCATGCATTCAAGCGTTCGGTATCGTTCAAGCCGGAATGCAGTACCTCAACGGGGACATTGAAGCGGCGCTTAAATCGGTTGATGGTTTGCGGTGTTAAACCAATTTCTGGTACGAGGATCAGGGCTTGTTGGCCTTTTGCGAGAATCGGCTCAAGCAGGTTTAAGTACACCTCGGTTTTACCGGAACCCGTTACCCCTTCAATCAAATAGCAGCCAAATTCTGGGTTGGCATTGATGGTTGCCACCGCCATGGCTTGTTCATGGTTGAGGGTCGGTTTGTCTTCGACGACGGCATAACCCGATGTCCATGGCTTCGCGCGCACATTCTCTACAGGTGCAATCCAGCCTTTGTCCTCAACGGCTTTTATGACAGCAGCCGTTAATTCGGTATCAAGGAGATCGCAGTGTGTCATCGCCCCACTTCTCAACAAGGTAAGCAGCCGCGCCTGCTTAGGTGCGCGACTCAATGCGGAGAGCGGTTGGACCTTTCCAGATTCGGTAAGCTGCCAAACACGTTCGCGTTCACGCTGTGCAAGCTTTCCTTTTCTTAAATGCCCGGGCATGACGGTCGCGAGCGCGTCGCCAAGCGGGTATTGATAATAACGGCTCGCCCAATTTAATAGCTTATATAAAGGAGAAGGCCATAAAGGTGCGGCATCTATCACGCTATTAATTGGTTTGATTTGTTCTAGCGGAAAATCGGACGTATCGGACAGCGCAACCACAATGCCCACTTTGAATTGCTTACCAAATGGCACGCGAACTCGCCCACCGATAACAGGCATGTCACTGCCAATTCGGTAATCAAACGTTTTGTGCAACGGCACAGGCAAGGCCACTTGGGCAATGATTGGGGTCATGAGGTGTAAAGGCTGCGTAGTAAGAGACTCGTCATGAGAACAGTGTACCTATGGGAAACAGGTGCGCAAAGGACGAAAGTATATTCTTTTTGAATCAAGGCGCTGAAGCAGTGCAATCCTTGGCCTTGAAATGAATTGAACAAAAAAGTTGCGATCCTAGGTCTCCTTGATTAGAATTTCGCGCCTTACAATTTGTTTGTTAACGACGTGTGGTGCCCGATAGGCTCGGGAGAGCGACACGGCCTTATATTAGAGGTTATCCCTATGAAAGCTGGTATCCATCCAGAATACGCTGCAGTAACTGCGAAATGTTCATGCGGCAACACTTTTGAATTCAACACTACTCTAGGTAAAGACATCAACCTGGACGTATGTGACAAGTGCCACCCATTCTACACTGGTAAGCAACGTGTTGTTGACACTGGCGGCCGTGTTGATCGCTTCAACAAGCGTTTTGGCGCTCTGTCTAGCAAGTAATATTGCAGAGACAATAAAAAAAGGGAGGTGCGAAAGCAC
>JBELME010000006.1:0-40468 GCA_042096095.1 Enterovibrio sp. | reverse complement strand
GGATCCTGAAGGGTCAAATGGATTCCTCTGATAAGAACTCTTCAAACTATGCGAGGAAGCGTCAAATTCTTGATCGCCTCGAATTAGCCTATGGACAAATCAAAGCTAATGTCGCTAAAGCAGCGCAAGCTAATTCAAATTTCGAAAAAAAGGTAAATGAATACAAGGAAATGCAAAGTGGCCGGGGCACACCACCTTCACCATTTTGTTACCAATTCGTCGCTAAGGGGAGCTCATGAGCAAAGGATTAATTTGGGTCGTTGATGACGACAGCTCAATTCGCTGGGTATTAGAACGTACGCTAAATGCCGCAGGATTAGCCTGTGAGACGTTCGCAGATGCAGACAGCGTGTTAGAAGGCTTGAACCGAGAAGTGCCCGATGTGTTGGTCTCAGACATCCGCATGCCGGGAACAGACGGTTTCACCCTGCTCAATCGTCTTCAGGAAGAATACCCGACACTGCCCGTCATCATCATGACCGCGCACTCCGATCTCGATGCGGCTGTAAGCGCCTATAAAAAAGGGGCATTCGAATATTTACCAAAGCCTTTCGACATTGACGAAGCCGTTGCCTTAGTCGAACGTGCGGTTTCCCACAGCCAAGAGCAAAAACGTCAACGCTCCCCGCGTGAAGCGCAAGAAACTGTGCCTGAAATCATTGGTGAAGCTCCCTCAATGCAGGAAGTGTTTCGCGCCATTGGCCGTTTATCTCGCTCCTCTATCTCTGTGCTAATCAATGGTGAATCTGGCACGGGTAAAGAATTGGTTGCCCACGCACTGCACCGCCACAGCCCACGCGCAAAGAACGCCTTTATCGCCTTGAACATGGCGGCGATTCCGAAAGATTTGATTGAATCTGAATTGTTTGGTCATGAAAAAGGCGCGTTTACCGGGGCAAACAGCATTCGCCAAGGCCGCTTTGAACAAGCCAATGGTGGCACGCTGTTTTTGGATGAAATCGGCGACATGCCGCTGGATATTCAAACCCGCTTGCTGCGCGTGTTAGCAGATGGGCAGTTTTACCGAGTCGGCGGGCATTCAGCAATCAACGTGGATGTGCGAATTATCGCGGCCACACACCAGAATCTGGAAAAACTGGTGGCAGAAGGCAGCTTCCGTGAAGATTTATTCCATCGCCTCAATGTTATTCGCGTTCATCTTCCGCCACTGCGAGAGCGTCGCCAAGACATTGGCCAGCTCGCCAAACATTTCCTCAAGCGCGCGTCTGATGAGCTTGATATTGAAGTGAAATCACTGCATGCCAGCACGCTCGATTTGATTTCAGGTCTCGCATGGCCGGGCAACGTGCGTCAGCTCGAGAACACCTGTCGTTGGCTCACCGTGATGGGCAGTGGTAAAGAAATTTTGCCCGAAGACCTTCCGCCAGAGTTGCTACAACCGACCGATATCGCTGAAGAAGGCGAAGGTGGCGGTTGGCAAAGTGCGCTCTCACAGTGGGCAAAACATTCGTTAGGTAATGGTGATGACAACCTGCTCAGAGAGGCCTTGCCTGAGTTCGAGCGGATTTTGTTGCGCGAGGCACTCAGCCATACACGCGGTCACAAACAAGAGGCAGCCAAACTGCTTGGCTGGGGACGCAATACGCTGACACGAAAACTCAAAGAACTTCACATTTCCTAATCCCATTCGCGTAAGGGCAACGATCGCCCTTACGCTTTAGCTTCAGCCTAAGCCGAGCACCTCGTTATTGCGCAAAAAATAAACAATATTGGTAAACACCGGCAACAAAACCGCTGAATCGAGCGGTTTGTCTTCACCAATCTACTGACGCGCCTATTTTTAGTCCTTATACTTCTCAAAAGTTGATTTAAGGATATTTGGCTATGATCGCAACCCACCTTCCACTGACGGACCTTCACCGTCACCTTGATGGCAATATTCGTATTAATACCATTTTGGAACTGGGTCAGAAGTTCGGAATGGCGCTCCCTGCGACGACCATCGAAGCGCTTCGTCCACACGTACAAGTGATGTCCAACGAACCTGATTTGGTCGGTTTCCTGTCCAAATTGGATTGGGGAGTCGCAGTGCTTGGCGATTTGGATGCGGTGCGCCGTATCGCTTACGAGAACGTCGAAGACGCATTGAACGCCCGCATTGATTACGCAGAGTTGCGCTTTTCACCCTACTACATGGCAATGAAGCATAACCTGCCCGTGCAAGGCGTGGTTGAAGCCGTGATAGACGGTGTGAAAGCTGGCAGCCAAGATTTCGGCGTGAAAACCAACCTGATTGGCATCATGAGCCGCACCTTTGGTGTCGATGCATGCATGCAAGAATTAGATGCCTTGCTCGCACTCAAACAGCACCTTGTCGCCGTTGATTTGGCCGGTGATGAACTCGGTCAGCCGGGCGAGCAATTTAACGAGCATTTTGCCAAAGTGCGTAAAGCAGGCCTCAATGTCACCGTGCATGCGGGCGAAGCCGCTGGCGCTGAAAGCATGTGGCAAGCCATTAACGAGCTGGGCGCCAGCCGCATTGGTCACGGCGTAAAAGCCATCCAAGACCCGCGCTTGATGGATTACCTTGCCAAACACGGCATTGGTATTGAATCCGCCTTAACGTCAAATGTGCAAACCAGCACTGTTGAGAGCTTCGCGACGCACCCAGTGAAAGCCTTCCTGGAACATGGCATCTTGGCATCTCTCAATACCGATGACCCCGCAGTTTCCGGTATTGAGCTGCCACACGAATATGATGTTGCTGCACCACAAGCAGGCTTGAGCCAAGCACAAATCACTCAGCTGCAAGAAAATGGCCTGGCGATCGCCTACTTGTCAGACAGTGAAAAAGCGGAACTCCGCGCAAAAGCACAAGCACGCGCGTAAACCTCGTTAAAACAACACATTGGCAGCAGTACGCTGAACGGTAACCGAGTCAGCATTGAGCATGACGAAAAACACCAGCAAATTGCTGGTGTTTTTTTGAGCGCAGCTGACGTACAATGCCGCCGATTTTTTAACACGCCGGATGAAACGTTCATGTTCGACGCACTATTTACACTGAATGAAATGGCAGCTGCGGGTCCAGGTCAACTGGCAGCGGCAGCTCTTGCTGTGGTACTGGCTGTATTCAGCCTTGGCAGCGGCGCGTAAGCGCAAACGCCAGATCGAAAAAAGCCGCGAGAGCGGCTTTTTTTGTTCTTTGCTGATGTCGCTGATGTGCGTTGCGTTCAATCACTCAGCACATTAAATCACGCGAGAGAACTGCTGCTGACGAGCACGATCGCGAAGGTAAGTGTCAAAACACATACAGATATTGCGGATCAGTAAACGGCCTTTCAGCGTCACCTTGATGCTTTTCGCATCCACCTCCACCAGTTCATCATCAACGAAGCACTGAAGCAGCGATAAGTCTTCGGCAAAGTAGGTGTCAAATTCGACGTTATACGTGCTTTCAATCGCGGATTTATCGAGATAAAAATTACAAATCAACGACTTGATGACTTCACGGCGCAGCAAATCGTCGCCATCTAACATCACGCCCTTCCATAACGCGTGGCGCTGCTCTTCCACTTGGCCATAATACTTCTTCAGCTCTTTTTGGTTCTGAGCGTAACAATCACCAATCATGGAAATCGCTGACACCCCCAAACCAAGCAGATCACAGTCACCTTGGGTGGTGTAGCCTTGGAAGTTGCGATGAAGGTTGCCTTCTCGCTGTGCGACCGCTAGCTCGTCCTCTGGCAACGCGAAATGATCCATACCGATAAACTGGTATCCCTCACTCGTCAATGTGCCAATGGTTTGCTCCAGCATGGACAAACGCGCTTGTGGCGACGGCAAATCCGCATCTTTGATTTTACGCTGTGCCGCAAACAAGGACGGCAGGTGCGCATAGTTGAAAACAGACAAACGTCCCGGTTTCATCTCAAGCACTTGCGACAGCGTTTTCGCAAATGTCTCACCGTTTTGGTGCGGAAGGCCATAAATCAAATCAAAGTTAGTTGAGCAAAAGCCCAAGGTTTTCGCACGGGCAACCATGTCACGAATGAAGGTTTCATCCTGCTCACGGTTCACCGCTTTCTGTACGGTTTTGTCAAAATCCTGAACGCCGATACTTAAACGGTTAAAGCCTTCACTGCGCAAGTGATCGAGCATATCCAACTCAATTTCGCGCGGATCGACTTCAATACTGATCTCGGCATTGTCATTCAGTTGGAACTCTTGGCGAAGCAGCCCCATCAATCGTGAGATTTGCTCTTTGGTCAAAAAGGTTGGCGTGCCACCACCCCAATGCAGTTGTGTCACGTTGCGATCGCGAAGCAGATAAGCGCGTTGACGAATCTCTTGCTCTAACGCATCTAAATACGCATCGGCTTTGTGCTGATGACGTGTAATGACTTTATTGCAGCCGCAGTAGTAACAAAGCGTATGACAGAAAGGAATGTGAACGTAGAGAGACAGGTTTCTCTCAGGGTACTGGGTACATGCCATGTCAAATTCCGCGGCGGTAAACACCTCATGGAATTCCAGCGCGGTTGGATAGGAGGTGTATCGAGGGCCTGAGTAGTTGTATTTTTCGATCAGACTCTGATCCCAAATGATTTGCTGTTTTGACATGTATATTTCGCCCAATATGAACAACCGGAGAATATTATTTTGCCACACTCTCCGGTGTCAGATGAATCAATCTCGCTGTGCAACGGTATTTTTGCTGGATAGATCGAAGCGATCAGCTCGCTAGCGTCCTAATCGGCGTCATCTTTGCACCCGTAAACACGAGGATTTCTTCAAGTTCGACTTTGATCGCGTCTTGAAGGCGGGTCTCCGCTTTCATGCGTTCTAAATCATGACGCATCCTTTCTTTCTTCGGGATGGCCTTTCTGGCGTCACCACGTGGCATGTCCTTGACCACGTCATACAGTTCGTAAAGTGCAGGAAAGCGCGTCGGGTAATCCACACGCTTTTCTCCCTGTAGGTGATCCATGATCATAAATAGGCGGATCGCCGCTTCTGACAAATCACATTGCTCTTGCAATGTCGCCATCGCTATCACGTCAACGCTTTCGATGATCTTGTTGTTTCTTTGGGTGATCGCGGCTTTTTGCTGCGCAGCCTGAAAGCGGGTTTGTCGACGAAGTTTCGACAACAACCAACCTGCATAACTTGCTAACCCAAGAATAATGACGCCGCCAAGCGCCACAACACCTAAAGGAAGAGTCTCCAACACTTACTCCTGATCGAATTTTAGGTTTTCAAACTCAGCCAACAAATCATCGTCACCACGGCGCGACTTCTTAGCTTTTGGCTGTTCAACTGGCGCTTCTTCTTGCTCTTCTTCAAGCAAGCCAAGCTGTCCCATCAATGCTTCAATACGATCCAGTTTCTCATCAACATAAGACTGAAGACCTGCACCGAGCTTCTCGCCATTTTCAATACGGTCTAACAACACATTTAGTTGTGCATCGTTTTCCAGCATGTCCAATTCTTTTGCAGCATCAAGGCGACGCACTTTTTTACCTTCCGCTGATTTTGGATGTGGCTTCTGCTCAACAACCAATGCGATCGGCTTTTTGCTACCAATGCGAGGATCTTTCGCGGCATTGATTTGGCGTTGCTTTTCGACTTTACCGTCTGAATGGCGAGAGCCTGCTTTCAAACCTTTACGACGGTTTGCGCGTTTGCGTGCCAATGACGCAACGTCTTCTTTGCTCAGCGAGCGCTCGTTAAATTGAGCGGGGCCTTCTGAGCCGACTTTGCGTGCTTTTTTCTTGCGGGTCATTCGTTTCTCTTCCTCAGTAGAATTACGTCGTTACCAACAAAGTCCACGTCAAGACCATCACGATCTGCCAAAAAGCAGAACGTTTCGCGACTAAAAAAACTCACGTGGGTTGGGTCGTTCTTGTAATGCCAGCGTTTAAACGCATCAGCATCAATAACGAGCTTGGTCATGATAGCTAACCAGCCTCCAGGCTTAACCAGACTCAGTAACTGTCTCCATTCCTTGTGAGGCAAGTAAAAGTGTTCAATCGCTTCGGTACAGGTAACGAAATCGTATTGTGCTTCCAACACTGTTGTGTCGGGCGAAAAATACGGATCGTAAATCGACATTGTGTGTCCTTTTTCTGCCAGCATGCTCGCTAACACGGGGCCTGGTCCACAACCAAAGTCTAAGCCTTGCTTAGACGCCATACCGAGTTTTTCGCTCAGCGGCGTGGCAACGCGACTCAGAAATTGGCGATAGCCTTCATCCTCAGCCGAGTTTTCATGCAGGTCGTAATGCGCTTTCTCTTCTTCCGGTGAAAGTCGGCTAGCAGGATCGGCGAAAACCAGTGAACAAGGGTCACAACGGAAATATCGGCGACGTTTATCCTGCTCAAAATCGAC
Source organism: Enterovibrio sp. (assembly GCA_042096095.1). GTDB lineage: Bacteria > Pseudomonadota > Gammaproteobacteria > Enterobacterales > Vibrionaceae > Enterovibrio. Next base: position 34,117 of record JBELME010000006.1, on the reverse strand, counting down.
GACATGGGTCGACTGACAAAGCGGGCAATAAAGGGTCATTGGAGATTTCTACACCAAAGTGAATGGCGGAAATGTATCAGAAAGAGGGATAAGAAAAAAGCGACAGGCAAGGCCTGTCGCTCTATAGCGTTCTAAAGAACGGATTTTACCGTTTTCATCCCTAACAGTAACACCACTTCCCGGTGAACAATGTTCCTTTTGTGATAGGGCTTCCTGCCGTTTTTATTTGAGTTTTACTCGTCAACATCCTGTTGTCTCCACCATCCTGGCGGGTGTCCTTCTCTCTTCCAGAGAGTGTCCTATCGGCGTTATTCCTTTACACCGCTTGTCATCCTGACAACAAAACGTCCTGTTCTTTCTAAGGCTCATCCAGAGCCAGCATCCGTTTGTCCGTTACGCACCCTGCGTCATCGTCCTGATGGTCCATTCCGTGTCGTGTTCCCTGTCGACATAGATAAGTTTACGAGTCTCTCAAAAACAAAACAGGTCATGTTTCACAAAACGCACTAGCCATTTTCAGAGAAATGAAATATCTAACTGAAATGTAAAACAAAAAAATAAAGTCTGTCATTTTTTCGCGTGTATGACGCATCTCAGGATGGTCGATCGCTTACACGTAGGTGGGAAAAATGCCCAGAAAGACAAAAGGCAGCTTTCGCTGCCTTTTCGATAACGTCACCTTCAATGCTCATTTACGGCATGGGAATGGTGAATTAGTGCAAGCCACCCACATAGAGAGAAATCGCTTCAATCTCTTTATCTGACAGTTTAGAGGCAACAATTTGCATCATGCCGTTCATGTCATTGTTTCGCTGCTTATCACGGAATGCCATCAACTGAGATTTGATGTAATCAGCATGCTGACCAGAAATTTTCGGGAATCCTGACAACGCAGTGCCATTACCGCGAGGGCCATGACATGCAATACACGCTGCGATGCCTCGCTCTTTGTCACCCGCGAGATAAAGTTGCTCACCAACAGGGATTGATGATTCAGGTGTGCTACCCGCTTTCGGGGTTTGAATCGCGAAGTAGGCCGCGAGATCTGACATATCTTCTTCTGAGAGAGGGGCAACCATGCCAGCCATGACAGCATTATTTCGGCCTTGGGCACCACCAGAGGTCATTCCCAACTTAAAATCTTTAAGTTGTTTCAAAAGATATTTTTCGTGCTGGCCTGCCAAAACTGGGTTTGCAGCGATGAGGCTGTTACCATCAGCGCCGTGACAAGCTGCGCAAGTGGCTGATTTTGCTTTACCTGCTTCTGCATCACCCTGTGCATAGGCGGTAAAACTCGCAAGTAAGGTGAGTAATAGCGCTAATTTCTTCATGACATTCCATTTATAATTATCAAGCTTCCGATACCACGATGCTCACGCCATCATGATACAATCATTGAGCAAAAACCGAGCACGGATATTTTACACAATTTCACATAAAAGTAATCAGTCGACTACATAAAGTCGAGACGGAGTTAACAGTGAATCCTTCACTCAACTATCGCAATACCCACTTTATTACCAGTGCACCGGACATTCGTGCCCTGCCTGCTGATACCGGGACCGAGGTTGCCTTTGCAGGCAGATCGAACGCAGGTAAATCGAGCTCTATTAACAGACTATGTGATCATAAGGGTCTGGTAAAGGTGAGTAAGACACCAGGTCGCACACAATTAATTAACCTTTTCAAAGTGGATGAGGGATGCCACATCGTTGACTTACCGGGGTATGGCTTTGCTCAAGTCCCTCTGGAAATGAAGAAAAAATGGCAAAAATCCCTTGGGGAATATTTGCAAAAACGTGATCAGCTCAAGGGCTTGGTGGTGCTAATGGACATCCGTCACCCGCTTAAAGAGCTCGATCAGCAACTGATTTTCTGGGCGGTAGATTCAAATCTTCCCGTTCTTGCCCTGCTCACTAAGTGTGACAAGCTGAAAAGCGGTGCGCGCAAAGCAGAACTGATGAAAGTGCGTGAAGCGTCAAAAGATTTTGGCGGCGATGTGGAAGTCGAGCTCTACTCATCCCTCAAAGGCATCGGTGTGGATAAACTACGTAAGAAGCTTGATGGCTGGTATTTTCCGTATCAAGAAAGCGATGTTGAGATTGATGTCGAAGACAATGCTGGCGCAGCACCAGCAGACGTTAATTCAGCGGAATAAGAACGTCCCAAATAAAAACCCCACCTCATGGGTGGGGTAACGGGAGAGAAATAGGAGGTTTTTTTTATTCGTTATAGATTTAGTGTCAGCAATGATTCTCATCCTCGCAAGTCCACGTCACCCACATCTCACGTTTTTTTGCCTTACTTAACAGGCATCTAATTTATCCGGCTTTTTAACCTCATGATTCATCATGTTTTTAGCTATCCAAAATATTCTTATTTTTCTATAAGAATTATCATGATTCGAACATGTTTTTTGGCTACAGGATTATTGGAATTGAATTACAGAATAAGAGATAAAAAAATGGCCGAACTGGGAGTCAGGTCGGCCAGAATCAACGTGGAGATGCACTGTCTTAAACACTACCGCAGTGAGTCTCTACACATTAAGAATAAGAAGCAGTGATCATTATAGCGTCAACACTGACAAATTAAAGTATTTACTCTAATTTAGTTTGTATAAACAGGTTTACACACCATGGATGACATTTAAGTCTTTGCTATATATGGCTTTAAATGAAGATAAAGAGACAGGAATGAAGTTGGATTTTCCACATAAAAAATGCCCCGGTCGATATACATCGACCGGGGCTGCTGAATCAGCTAAATCCAATAACGTGAAACAAAAGGTCTGAAAGATAGAACATCTTACCTCTGTACCCTACGAGAAGAACTGTATACCAAATGTCCGATTAAGAAAACCCTTTACGTAATTTTTTTTCATTAAATTATAAAAAATAACATAACATGTATTCATCTTGTTTCATTAGATCGAAAAAAAGCCCGCTCCTGCGGACTTTTTTCGCTTTAAAATTTAAGTGGATTCTGAAAGAAAACTGCTGAAGAGCTCGGTTCTAGTGGGCTTGGTCCCAATTAATACCGCTACCTGATTCAGCAATCAAAGGCACTTCTAGCATTGCTGCTGACTCCATGAGCCTGCAAACCATCGCTTCCACCTCGGAAAGGTGTTCGGTATCGACTTCCAACACCAATTCATCGTGCACTTGCATGATAAGGGAAACGCGTCCTTCGGGTTGCTGTTGTATCCAGCCATCGACAAAAATCATCGCGCGTTTGATGATATCCGCCGCCGTGCCCTGCATAGGCGCGTTAATCGCGGCACGCTCTGCCGCCTTACGACGCATACCATTGCTCGATTTAATTTCTGGCAGATGCAGTCGACGTCCAAAGATGGTTTCAACATACCCTTGTTCCGCCGCCTGTAGTCGCGTGGCTTCCATGTACTGTTTCACGCCAGGGTAACGTTCAAAGTAACGTTCCATATACTGCTGTGCTTCACCGCGAGGGATCCCCAACTGCTTCGCCAGACCAAATGCACTCATTCCGTAGATCAAACCAAAGTTAATCGCCTTCGCACGTCGACGCATTTCAGACGTCACATCTGAGATATCTATGCCCATGACTTCAGCAGCAGTAGCACTGTGGATGTCTTTACCATGGCGGAACGCATCGATTAACGCTTCATCACCCGACAAGTGCGCCATGATACGCAGTTCAATTTGAGAGTAATCGACGGCCAGAATGGTTTTGCCCGCAGGCGCAATGAAGGCTTGGCGAATACGACGACCTTCTTCATTACGAATTGGAATGTTCTGCAAGTTTGGATCGGTAGAAGACAAACGTCCTGTTGCGGTGACGGCTTGATGATAAGACGTGTGAACACGCTTGGTCGTTGGGTTCACCATCTTCGGCAGTTTATCGGTGTAAGTGGATTTTAGCTTCGCGAGTCCACGGTATTCCAAAATACGCTTAGGCAGTGGGTAATCAAGTGCCAACTCTTGCAAGACTTCTTCATTGGTCGAAGGCGTGCCTGATGGCGTCTTCTTGATCACCGGCAGGCCCATTTTTTCAAACAGAATTGCTTGCAGCTGTTTTGGCGAGCTAAGATTGAACTCTTCACCAGCCAATTCAAACGTCTCTTTCTCTAGGACATCCAAACGCGCCGCAATTTCTTGCGATTGTTTACCCAGCATATCGCTATCGATCAACACACCGTGGCGTTCAATGCGTGAAAGCACAGGCACCAATGGCATTTCGTATTGCTCGAAAATGGCTTTGAGCTTGTCATCATTGTTGATGTGTCCCATCAGCGCAAGGTGCAATCGTAACGTCACATCTGCATCTTCCGCCGCGTAAGGGGCCGCCTGATCCATTTCAATCTGGTTGAAGGTTAGCTGCTTTTTCCCCTTCCCAGCGATTTCTTCGAAACTGATGCATTTATGTTGCAGGTAACGCGTTGCAAGGCTATCCATATCATGACGGCCAGCCACGCTATTATAGACATAAGACTCCAACATGGTATCGAACGCGATACCCTTCATGTTGATGTCGTAACGCGCCAACACACTGGCGTCGTATTTCAGGTTTTGACCCACCTTCAATGCGCCCGCAACTTCCAACCAACCCTTCATTTCAGCAATGACCCAATCACGATCTAATTGCTTAGGCGCATCAAGGTAATCGTGCCCAACAGGCACATAAGCCGCTTCACCCGGTGCAATCGCAAACGACAAGCCGACCAGATTGGCTTCCATGTAATCAAGGCTGTCTGTTTCGGTGTCGAACGCCACCACGTCAGCGGCGCGCAGTTTTTCCATCCACGCGTGGAATGCTTCTTCGGTCAATACCGTGTCATATTGGCTGCGATCAATGGCAGCCGCAGAGAATTCAGCGTCTTTCGCGGCCAAAGCCGATGACGCACCCACGGATGCAGAAGAAGACGCGCCAGCTGCAACTGAATCAATCCCTGCATTGCCGCTTTGCGCTTCTGCAAGCCAACGCTTGAAGTTCAATTCTGTAAATAGCGTTACCAGCTTCTCGTGATCCGCTGCGCCATTGATCAATTCTTCTGGGCGCGCAGGCAATTCGCAATCCAGCTTGATGGTGGCAAGCTCATAAGACAGGTAAGCATTTTCTCGGTTATCTTCGAGCTTCTTCGCCATGATTTTAGATCCACGGAAGCCCAAACCTGCGATTTGGTCGAGGTTGTCATACAGCTTACTTAAGCCACCGATGCCTGCGATCAGCGCCGTCGCCGTTTTCTCCCCCACACCAGGAACGCCTGGAATGTTATCGACTTTATCGCCCATCAGTGCGAGGTAATCGATGATGTGTTCTGGGCCGAAGCCGTACTTATCGTGCACGCCTTGCGGATCCATAATGACATTGGTCATGGTGTTGATCAGCGTGACATTTTCATCAACCAGCTGCGCCATGTCTTTATCGCCCGTGCTGATCAAGATCGGCATACCCGCCGCCGAACCTTGTGTCGCAAGCGTACCGATCACGTCGTCCGCTTCCACACCTTCGATCACCATCATTGGGAAGCCCATGGCTTCAATGATCGCGTGCAATGGCGCGATCTGACCGCGAAGATCATCCGGCATGGGTGGACGATTCGCTTTGTACTCACTGTACATGTCGTCGCGGAAGGTCTTTCCTTTGGCGTCAAAAATCACCGCCACATTGGATTTTGGATACTGCTTCACCAAACTGCGTAGCATGTTTACGACGCCATACACGGCACCCGTCGGTTCACCTTTTGCATTGGTGAGATTAGGAGAAGCGTGGTACGCGCGGTAAAGGTAGGAAGAGCCGTCGACCAAAATCAACGGGTTTTCAGGATTCATGGCCATAACTGTCTTAGCTAACCGGAAAATGATGGATAGGTAAGGATGCCATGACTAGAGAAATCTGTTAACCCACGATTGAGAGATAGTTACCCAAACATCCAGAAGTTGAAGGATTCGGCGTGCTTTATGAAGAAAGGTAAGCTGAAAATGGCTTTATACCCTTCCAACATGAAGATACTCACATTCAGGTTGATGGGGTATAAGTGGTCGGCAAACTTGATAAAAATGTTGGAAATTCACACCGTAAGCCGAAAAAGACGATCATTTAAAACCCTACACAGAGTTATACAACACATGCCATTCTGTGGATAAGTTTGTTGGTATTTATTTTTAACGCGTTAGATCGCTTGTGTATATTTTGAAAATACCGAAATTAATTCCTTATATTATAAATAGTTAACATCAACACTTTGATCGTGATCAGGATCATGATCAGATCATCGACTGTGGAAAAATAAATTATTCTTCTCTCAACTCGACGAAAAACCAAATTTTCGACCTGAAATGAAAGGATGTGATCCCGTTGCATTCAAATACACATCGCTTTGCTCATAATCTGTACTTCTTTTGACGATTAGATAGGCATCATTCTGTTGCTGCTCTTTTCGACGTTTCACTGATGCGAGGTGCTAAGAATGAAAAATATTGCCGTGATTTTATCTGGGTGTGGTGTCTTTGATGGCACAGAAATTCATGAAGCAGTGCTATCACTTCTCGCAATAGAGCAAGCCGGCGCAAAATGGCATTGTTTCGCACCAGACATTGAAAAATACCACGTGCTCAATCATCAAACAGGCGAAGAAAACGGCGCACCACGAAATGTGCTGGAAGAATCTGCACGAATCGCGCGCGGTGACGTTCGTCCTCTTTCTACACTGGATGCCCGAGAGTTCGATGCCTTGTTGCTGCCGGGCGGTTTTGGTGTGGCGAAGAACCTGTGTGATTTCGCCATCAATGGCACCGCAATGACAGTGCAAGAAGATGTATTAGCCGTGTGTAAAGCGTTTGCCGATGCTGAGAAACCCGCAGGCTACCTTTGTATTGCTCCCATACTGATCCCTGCGATCTATGGGCCAGGTGCAAAAGGCACTATCGGCAATGATCCCGAGACCGCTGCGGCATTCAATGCTATGGGCGGTGAGCACATCAAATGCCCTGTCGATGACTTCGTATTAGATCAAAGCCGACGTATTCTTTCCACCCCTGCATATATGATGGCAGACAGTGTCAGTGAGGCGGCGTCAGGCATTAACAAGTTGGTCGCGAAATTGGTGGAATTGGGATAACGAGGAAGAACTACGAGGTAGGGAAGCCAGAAAGAAAAAAGCGACGCCGGAAGGGGCGTCGCCTGCATCAGGGTAAACTGCTAGAAAAGGCGCAGTCTAATGCAAATACATATACTGGAAGCAATGTGAGCAATGTCGTGTGCCCCTCAGCGAAGATATCGCGTTTCGCCTTAGGACGAGATAATAATAACCATTCTCATTATCATCTGACAACCCTTTTCGTTTAATTTTTCTTCAGTCTTTAGCTAGATGTGATCTTTTTCACAAAATGAAGGCGGTATTGCGCCAGTTCATCTTTCTTTTCCAAGTGCTCAATGTGGTAGTGGTTGTTCAGCAGCAAGCACAGCATGCCTGCATAGCAGTTGCGAGATTTAACACGAATGGTTTGGTAGCCATGGCTCGCTACCCAGCGCTCCTGTGCATGCAGTAAGCCTTGTGCAATGCCGCGACGACGCCCCTTCTTCGTCACGCCGCCGATCCAGCTATAAAAACAATCGTCATCCAGTTGATAGCCAATTTTAACGCCAACCACTTCGCCATCATCATCAGCCACCAGCACGAGAAAAGCTTTGTCGCCAATGCGTCGTTTCAGTGAGGCTAACGTTTCAACACGCGCGAACTCTTCAATTCTCCCGAGCACGTCGACGGCTTCTTCTAGCGTGCCTTCTCGAATAATCATGGTAAAAATCCTTATGCAGACCGTCTAGCGAGTATAGTAATTCCGACGTTGCACGATTTGTTTCGGAGCAACAAAGCCCATCATTTCGTTTCAAGTGACATAAAAAAAGCCGATCTCTCGACCGGCTCCTCTTCCCTCAAAACTGTGCGTTTGCGTTAGACGCGGCTTGAGCTCGGCTGCTCAATAGCAACGTTCGCATCCACCTTGGTAATACGACTGACAACATAGTTCAGCAGCACACCGTACATCGGCACAAACAATCCAAGACTGATCACCAGCTTGAATGCGTAATCCACCAGTGCGATTTCCTTCCAGTTTTCCGCCATAAAGGCATCAGGGCTGTTGTAAAACGCAATCGCAAAGAACGCCAAGGTATCAATCGCATTACCAAACAGCGTCGAGCAGCTAGGGGCAACCCACCATTGTTTGGTTTGACGCAGACGATTGAACACGTGAATGTCGAGGATTTGACCCAGCATGTACGCCATGAAACTTGCGGCGGCAATACGGGCAACAAACAGATTAAACTCCGTCAGATGTGCGAGACCTTGATACTGTCCTTGATAGAACAGCACGGATAACACATAAGAAATCAGCAGTGACGGCACCATGACACTGAAGATGATCCGACGCGCCATGCCTGCACCATAGATACGTACCGTTAGATCTGTTGCCAGAAAAATAAACGGAAAGGTAAATGCGCCCCACGTCGTGTGGAAACCAAAAATGGTGAAAGGCAGCTGAACCAAATAGTTGCTAGATGCAATGATGACGAGGTGGAAAACCACCAAGTATGAAAGGGCTTTGCGCTGTTGCGCGGGCGTAAAAGTGCTCATTGTGAACCTTTTTGTCATTGGGGGCGAGGGAACCCAAATTAACTACTAATGCTAAGCCTCTGGACTTAACACCTTATTTTTCACTGATTCGCGAACCAAATTGGCGCGCTCATTCTTAACGAATGGATCAGAAGGTGGCGAATTATACAGCAAATCTTTCGATTGCCAACTGCCTTCAGGAGGTTGAGGTTTGGAATTGGTTAACGAGCCAGTTATTTAAGAACGTGAGTTCATCATCGCCGTCCGCGCCAAGGCGTTCTAGCCACAAACTTGCGCTGTAATGCTCGGCTTTTAGCATAAACTGCACGCCCTCAAAATCGACCAGCCAGCTCATCAAATCAGCATCCATTTGCTTTTCAATGATGGCAGCATCAATCAATTGGCAAAACGCGGCGGCATAACCGTCTGCATTATCGAAATCCAGATCATCAATGGCCAACACAAAACGCCCTTCTTCGATATCAAAGAGCGCTATATTCGCGTGTGTCAGTATGCGGTTATCCGTAGCTGGCATCGTTTGAGTCCATGGTAATGTGATCTTCAATCACGTCTAAAAAGACATTGCCGTATTTTTCGAGCTTACGTTGACCCACCCCGTTCACTGCGAGTAGTTCACCTTGCGAGGTTGGGATCATCTCCGCCATCTCAATCAAGGTGGCATCGTTAAACACCACGTATGGCGGGACGTCTTCTTCATCGGCAATGGCTTTGCGCAGCTTGCGCAGTTTCGCGAAGAGTTTTTTATCGTAATTACGCTTACCAAGCTTGTCGGCTTTGCTGCGCGGTGACAAACCTAAACGCGGCACGGCCAGTTCCAGCGCGATTTCGCCACGTAACAATGGACGCGCTTCTTCGGTCAATTGCAGCACAGAGCTTCGAGCAATGTTCTGCACCAAATACCCGCGATGGATCAACTGACGGTAAATACTGACCCAATACTCATGGCTATTATCCTTACCCAATCCATAGGTGCTGAGCTTTTCATGGGCATGATCTTTGATGCGTTGGTTTTGCATGCCACGAAGCACTTCCACCACGTAGCCCACACCGAAGCTTTGGTTCACGCGATACACACAAGACAACGCTTTTTGTGCCTGCTCAGTGCCATCAAACAAGGTGGGTGGGTCTAGGCAAATGTCGCAGTTGCCGCACGGCTTCTCGCGGTATTCACCGAAGTAGTTCAGTAACACCAAACGACGACATGTTAAGGCTTCTGCAAAAGCCCCCATGGCATTCAGTTTGTGGCTTTCCACCTGCTTTTGCGGGCCTTCTGGCTTTTCTTGCAAGCAACGATGTAGCCAGCCAATGTCTGACGGGTCATAGAACATCACTGCTTCTGCGGGCAAACCATCGCGCCCCGCACGGCCCGTTTCCTGATAATAGGATTCGATGTTTCTCGGAATATCGTAATGCACCACAAAGCGCACGTTGGGTTTGTTGATCCCCATGCCGAATGCCACGGTGGCCACCACGATTTGAATGTCATCGCGTTGGAAGGCATCTTGCACAAATCCACGTTGCTCATTACTCATCCCAGCGTGATAACCCGCCGCACGGATATTTTGGTCGCACAATTTTTCCGCGACCTGCTCAACACGCTTTCGGCTGTTGCAATAAATAATGCCGCTTTGACCAGACTGCGTGGTCAAAAATTGGGTGAGTTGCGCGAGGGGTTTGTGTTTTTCAAGCAAGGTGTAGCGAATGTTAGGCCTGTCGAAGCTGCCAAGGTAAATGTTGGGGGAGTTCAACGCCAAACGCTGGCAAATGTCTTGACGCGTGGTGTCATCCGCCGTGGCCGTCAGCGCCATCACTGGCACATCAACAAAGTGCTGTTTCAGCATGCCAAGCTGCGCGTATTCGGGGCGGAAGTCGTGTCCCCACTGTGACACACAGTGCGCTTCATCTACCGCAATCAACCCTACTTGAGCCGATTGCAGACGTTCGATGAAGTCTCGCATCAGCACACGTTCAGGCGACACATACAAAAGCTTTAAATTGCCTTCTCGTAGCGCTCGCCAGGTTTCGCTTTGCTCGTCTGGCGTCATCGAAGAGTTCAAGCACGCTGCCTGCACACCGTTGGCGAGCAGTTGGTCGACCTGATCTTTCATTAAAGAAATAAGCGGGGAAATGACAATAGTGATGCCATCACGCACCAAGGCAGGAATTTGGTAGCACAGGCTCTTACCGCCCCCCGTGGGCATAATGACCAAACAATCTTGACCTGCAATCACAGCATCAATGATTTCTTTCTGACCGTCGCGGTAGCTGTGGTAGCCGAATACCTTCTGAAGAACAGAGTGATCGTGAGCGATTTCCGACGTTAACGCGGCCGAATCAGTAGGGGTCATAGCGCCTCTCTTCGAAGAATTGGCGCTCATTCTAAACGTACCAAGGCAATGTTGAAAGCGATGCTGGCGTTGTACAAAATTTTCTCACCAATTTGTCACTCGAAGGGTGTGATTAAACACTCATCATCCATATACTGACCAAAGCAGCAAAACAATTTGCATTCAATGCCATTGCTCAGCCGTTCGGCAGTGACAATGCCACTTCATCCTTATATTTCGCTGCTTACTTCGCCACTTGGCGACATTTATTCTTTGAACCGCCCTTCCAGTTGCCGCATAGGCTGTCGCTTTACCCATGGAAGGAAAACAACACGAGATAACGCAGTGAATGATGCGCAACAAACTCGCCGTGGCGTTTTGCTCGCCCTTGGCGCGTATACCATGTGGGGCGTCGCCCCCATTTACTTTAAATCGCTGACCGACGTTCCTCCACTTGAGGTGCTTATGCACCGTGTGCTTTGGTCCTTTTTCTTTTTAGCCGTCATTGTCTATATGAGCAGCGGTACGGCACGTGTTCGTCTGCTGTTTAAAGATAAGAAACGCATGGCATTACTTGCGATCACCGCCATCGTGATTGCCAGTAACTGGCTGATATTTATCTGGGCTGTTGGCAGTAACCGCATGCTCGACGCCAGTTTAGGGTATTACATCAACCCACTGTTGAATGTGGTGCTTGGCATGGTGTTTCTCGGCGAACGTTTTCGAAAACTACAATGGCTTGCTGTTGCACTTGCCACCGCTGGCGTGGGCATTCAATTAGTCACCTTTGGCTCGCTGCCTTGGGTCGCGTTAGTGCTTGCGAGTAGCTTCGGCGTTTACGGCTTGCTACGTAAAAAAATCAATGTCGATGCGGCGACCGGCCTTTTCATCGAAACCTTGGTGCTATTGCCCGCGTCTATTATTTACCTGTTTTTCATCGCAGAGAGCACGACTTCAAACTTACTCGATAACAGCATTGGCATGAACTTATTGCTGATCGCAGCGGGTGTTGTCACGACGCTGCCCCTGCTTTGTTTTAATGGCGCTGCCACTAAATTACGTTTATCGACCTTAGGTTTTTTCCAATACATCGGCCCAAGCATCATGTTCTTGCTGGCGATTGGTTTGTACAACGAACCTTTTACCGCAGACAAAGCAACGACCTTTATCTTCATTTGGACAGCACTGGTGGTCTTTACGTTTGATGCCGTGAAGCAACAGCGAAAACAGCGACGCGAAAAGAAAGCACAGTCTTAACGCGATATCGCGTTTAATCGCACATCATATTCAAAACGGCACGTCATGTGCCGTTTTTCTTTCACCACCCTCCGTCTCTATCTTTCCGTAACTTCTGAATAAATTTCCCTTTTGCCTCGACTTTCCGACACATCTCCTTCGCGATGGAGAACTATACTGAAAGACCAATCGTTCAGGTGGCAAAAGGAATTCCAATGAAAAAACTCCCCTCTCTTACTCTCCCCGCACTCTTGTTGAGTCTTGCCTTCGGCGGCGCCGCCAACGCGACCAGCGAAGGGCAAGCAACGGATGTGGTTGCCCCCGAACTTGCCACTGGCAGTGTCATGCGTAAAAGTGTGAAAGGTGAACAATGGATGGTGGCCTCTGCCAACCCTCATGCCAGTAAGGCGGGTGAGCAAATGCTGCTAGCAGGTGGTAACGCCATTGATGCCATGGTCGCGGTTCAAACTGTTTTGGGGCTGGTAGAGCCACAAAGTTCAGGGATCGGCGGCGGTGCATTACTGGTCTTTTGGGATGAAAAGAAGCAAGCCCTGACGACTTATGATGGCCGCGAAACCGCGCCATTGGATGCAACACCAACCCTGTTCCTCGATGACAATGGCCAACCGCTTCAATTTTACGATGCCGTCGTGGGCGGGTTGTCTGTCGGTACACCGGGCACCATGCGTTTAATGCATGACACCCACGCCAAACTCGGCAACCTTTCTTGGCGTAAAGTGCTCGCGCCAGCGATCGCGTTGGCGGAAAGCGGTTTTGAAGTATCTCCCCGCCTTGCCGCCTTGATTGAAGGCGATGCCGACCGACTGCGCCGCTACCCAAGCACGTACCACTATTTCTTTGATGACACGGGCAACCCACTCAACGTTGGCGATCGCTTAGTGAACCAAGAGTATGCCAATACGCTGAAATTGGTCGCGGAAGATATCGACAATTTCTATGAAGGTGAAATCGCGGACGACATCGTTGCCACGGTACAAAATGCCGCAGGCAACCCAGGTATTTTGAGCAAGAAAGACCTCGCGAATTACCGCGTGGTTGAACGCAACCCTGTGTGTGCGCCCTATCATCAATACAAAATCTGTGGCATGGGACCACCGACATCTGGTGGCATTACTGTGGGTCAAATCCTCGGTATTTTAAGCAACTACCCAATGAAAACCTTGGGGAAAGACAACCCTGAAAGCTGGCGTTTGATTGGCGATGCCTCTCGCCTTGCCTTTGCTGACCGTGGCCGTTACATCGCAGACAGCGATTTTGTACCTGTGCCAACCGAAGGGTTGCTGTCACCTGAATACCTCAAAGCACGCGCCGATCTCATCAGTGGCGATGCCGCATTGGAAAATGCCGCTCCCGGCCAACCTGAATTTACACATGCTCGAGTTGCACCTGAGTGGGCTGATGACCAATCTATTGAACTGCCTTCCACCAGCCACTTCTCTATCGTGGATAAAGAAGGCAACGTTGTGTCGATTACCACAACCATTGAAAACGGGTTTGGCTCGCGTTTGATGACTCGCGGTTTCTTACTCAATAACGAGCTGACCGACTTCTCTTTCGCAACCCACAAAAATGGCGTACCGATCGCCAACCGTGTTGAGCCGGGTAAACGTCCACGTTCTTCAATGGCACCGACTATCGTTATGCGCGATGGTAAACCCTACATGGCCGTTGGTTCGCCAGGCGGTAGCCGTATCATCGGTTATGTGGCGAAAACATTGGTTGCACATCTAGACTGGGGATTGGATGTACAATCAGCCATCGACCTCCCGCATTTGGTTAACCGTTTTGGCACCTATGATGTAGAAGCGGGTACCGATGCTGAAAGCTTCAAACCTGCCCTTGAAGAGATGGGTTTTGAGGTAAATATTCGTGACTTAACCTCTGGTATACACGGTATTGTTATCGATAGTGGCACTTTGGAAGGCGGAGCCGACCCAAGGCGCGAAGGATTGGTAACGGCGCAGTAGCCCAGATATAACGCCCCTCAGGAGGAGCACAATGTTACGTAAACTAAATGTGATGGCACTTTCAGCCGTATTAACGATGGCCGCGTTGCCAGCACATGCACTGAGCCTAGACGGCTTGGTGGGTGAAGCGACAAAAGAAGCAAGCAATCTACTGACCGGTGTAAGCAAAGAAGCGGCAGACAACCCGCTAACGTCGCAGATTGCTGAAGGCTTGAAAGTGAATGACGAGCAAGCAGCAGGCGGTGCGGGTGCACTTCTTGCGATGGCGTATCAAGAACTCGGCACGGACCAAGCGAGCGAGCTGACTAAAATGGTTCCAGGCTTGGATTCGCTGACAGGCGCCATCCCTGGCGATCTTGGTAGCATGCTGAACAACATGGAGTCAGTAAACAAAGTCTTTACTGCGTTGGGTCTAGACCCTGCCATGGTGCAAGAATATGCCCCTATGATTCTGAAATTCTTAGGTAACGAAGGCGCAAGCGACTCTCTGCTTAGCGACCTGTCTAGCCTTTGGGGTCAGGCGGCGTAATCGCTTCTGCTCTTTCTGCATCAACGCAGTAAAACGTAAAAAGGGGGGTCATCATGACCACCCTTTTTCATTGTCGCTTTTCAGCCATTCAGCCCTTACTTACAAGGCTTCAAGCTTGGCGTATTGCGTCACCAACCACTTAATGCCTTCGCCGTTAAAGGCGACTTGCACACGGCTTTGGCCGCCGCTGCCTTCGAAATTGATAATGGTGCCTTCACCAAACTTAGGATGCTGAACGCGTTGCCCTAGCGCAAAGCCGGTCTGGTTAAAATTTGATTGGGTCTGCGTTTGCGAGAAACGGCCCGCAGAAGCAGCAGGACGCGTCACTTTCGCGCGCATACGTACTTCTTCTAAACACTCTTCTGGCAGTTCACGGATAAAACGAGATGCCTTGTGGAACATGTCTTTACCGTAAACACGGCGCATTTCTGCGTATGTAATGAAGAGTTTCTTCATCGCACGGGTCATGCCGACATAACAAAGGCGACGCTCTTCTTCCAAACGCCCCGCTTCTTCTGACGACATTTGGCTTGGGAACATGCCCTCTTCCACCCCGACCATGAAGACCAAGGGGAATTCGAGACCTTTGGCGCTGTGCAGCGTCATTAATTGCACCGCATCTTCAAACTCATCGGCTTGGCCTTCACCAGCTTCAAGCGCGGCATGAGACAAGAACGCCGACAAAGGCGACATGGTTTCCTGCACGTCTTCAGGCACTTCGTACTGGCGGGTTGCCGTCACCAGCTCTTCCAAGTTATCAATACGCGCTTGGGCTTTTTCGCCCTTTTCCGCTTCGTACATTGCACGAAGGCCAGAGTGTTGGATCACGTAGTCCGTTTGCTGGAACAAGGCCATTTCACGGGTATCGTCTTCCAGCGCATTCACGAGCTCGATAAAACGACGCAGTGAGTTTGCTGCACGACCCGCGAGCACTTGCTCCTCCAGAAGTTGAGTACTGGCTTCCCACATCGTCGCGCCGCGATCACGTGCTGCCAGACGAATGGTTTCTAGGGTGCGATCGCCCAAACCACGGGTTGGGGTATTCACCACACGTTCAAAGGCCGCATCATCAAAACGGTTTGCCATCAAACGCAGGTACGCCAAGGCATCTTTGATCTCTTGGCGTTCGAAGAATCGCATGCCGCCATAAATGCGGTAAGGCAAGCCCATTTGAATCAAAGCTTCTTCAAGCACACGGGATTGGGCGTTATTTCGGTACAACATGGCGCAATCATTCAGAGCGCCCCCATCGTCATGCCACGCTTTGATTTTTCCAACAACAAAACGCGCTTCATCCAATTCATTAAAGGCGCTGTAAACCGAAATCAACTCACCTTCTTTGCCATCGGTCCACAGGCTCTTGCCCATGCGTTCGGCATTATTTTCAATCAGGTGGTTCGAGGCTTTAAGAATGTTGCCCGTAGAGCGGTAGTTTTGCTCAAGACGAATGGTTTTCGCGGCAGTGAAATCGTTCAAGAAGCGCTGAATGTTTTCAATTTTCGCGCCGCGCCAGCCGTAGATAGACTGATCGTCATCACCCACGATCATGACCTTGGCTTCTGTGCCTGCCATCATGCGAAGCCATGCATATTGGATGTTGTTGGTATCTTGGAATTCGTCGACCAAGATGTGCTTAAAGCGCGCTTGGTAGTGCTCGCGAATGTGGGCTTTATCGCGCAGCAGTTCATGGCAACGCAGCAGAAGTTCCGCAAAATCGACCAAGCCTGCACGATCGCACGCTTCTTGGTATGCGCTGTAAACGCGTAGCCAGGTTTTCTCTACCGGATCGAATTGCGCGTCAATGTGTTGTGGGCGCAGCCCTTCGTCTTTTTTGGCATTGATATACCAAGACGCCTGACGCGCTGGCCAGTGTTTCTCATCCAAGTTTTGCGCTTTGATCAAACGACGCAGCAAACGCTGTTGGTCATCAGAATCGAGGATTTGGAAATCCTGCGGCAAGTTCGCATCCAAATGATGCGCACGAAGAATGCGGTGACACAAGCCGTGGAAGGTTCCGCACCAAAGTCCTGACGCCGTACCATGCATCAATTGTTCAATACGGCCGCGCATTTCTGCTGCCGCTTTATTGGTGAAGGTTACCGCCAACACCGAAAAAGGCGATGACTGCTCCACTTGCATTAACCAAGCGATGCGATGAACCAGCACGCGTGTTTTACCACTTCCCGCTCCCGCTAGAACCAAATAGTTGCCGAGCGGTGCGGCCACGGCTTCGCGTTGTTTGTCGTTAAGACCATCTATGAGGTGGGATACGTCCATCGTTCATTCACTGGTTATTTATACACTGGTTGAGGATTATATACCCAAAGTGGCGTGCGTTGCTCGCTTCGCGCCGATTTTCTGAGCTCAAAATGGAAACCAACCCTCTCATTCATCACCATCACCCGCCTAATTCCCAAAGAAACATCATGTTTGTGAATATTTTTTTCTTTTTTATCGAATGACGTTTTAAACCGGAATATCAGAAGCTTAAAAAATATTTCACGCAAAAATCTCACCGGAACGGAGAGCCAGTGGCGAAAAAATGGACGCGAATGCGAAAGTTTTTGTTCTCACATCCTATCTTTTTAAGTGAGCGCGTTATTGAAGACTCGCCCTACTACAACCGATTGATAATCTTGAGGACTACAGAGTCCTAAGAGTGAGGATTAAACATGAAAAAGACCAATCTTGCTGTTGCTGCTGCTGTTACCGGTTTACTTGCTGTGGGTGCGACTACCCTGACCACCACCGCGGTTCACGCTGCAGAAAAAGAGAAGTGCTATGGCGTAGCCAAAGCCGGTAAGAATGACTGTGCAACTAACACAAGTTCATGTGCTGGTACCTCTACCAAAGACGCACAATCTGATGCATTCATCGTTGTACCAAAAGGTCTATGTGATCGCTTGGCAGGTAGCTCAAGCACATCTTCATAAGCTGACGATTACGGAAGAAAAGGTATGGAAAAAATATCTCCTTGGGTCGGTGTTGGGTTACGTCATCCACACCATGACCACTTCGAACAAAAGTCCCCGGATATTGGATGGTTAGAAGTACACAGCGAGAATTTTTTCCAACCTGATTCCGATGCGTTTCAGGCGCTGCATTCTCTGCAGCGCCGATACCCCATCAGCTGTCATGGCGTTGGGTTGTCACTCGGGTCGACCGACCCAATCAATGTTCAACACCTTCAACGGCTCAAGCTGCTGGTTGATGCCATTGATCCACTGTTTGTATCAGAGCATTTGAGTTGGAGCTCGGTGAATGGGGAATACTTCAATGATCTGTTGCCCCTGCCTTACACCGAAGAAGCCCTCGATGTGTTTTGTGCCAATGTCGACAAAACGCAGGACTACTTGAACCGCCAGATCTTGGTTGAAAACCCATCCAGTTATTTGAGCTTCAATCATTCAACCTTGTCGGAATGGGACTTCTTAACCGAAGTGGCTCGTCGAACCGGATGTGGCTTACTGCTCGACCTGAACAATATTCACGTCAGTGCCTTTAATCATGGCTTTGACGCACAACACTACCTCGGTGCTATTGACCCAGACAGTGTGAAAGAAATTCATCTGGCAGGCTTTACTGTCAATCCCTTGCCAGAAGGCGAAATTTGGATTGATACGCACAGCCAGCCTGTCTCTGAGCCTGTTTGGGCGCTCTATGAGCAATGGATCTCCCAACATGGCCCAAGACACACCTTGATCGAGTGGGACAGAGATATCCCTGCGCCAGAAGTGTTATTGGCAGAAGCGGCGAAAGCCGACCGCATTGTTAAAGCAGTAGCATCAACGGTGCGTAAGGAGGCGTCATGAGTGACTCACCGTCATTGGCTGCTTTGCAACAGCAGTTCAGCCAAGCGCTGCATTACCAGCCCTACGCGCTTCCCGTTGAGGAAGGCGTCGCGGAGCCCGATGCACTGCTGCAGGTTTATCGCAATAACTTCGTCATGACATTAACGGAATACCTTGAAGTTGTGTATCCCGTGGTACATGCCCTTGTCGGTGAAGATTGCTTTAATGCTTTGGCGCGACACCATGTATTGAACACCCCCATGCTTGATGCACGTGCCGACCAATACGGCGATGGCTTTGATGCCACCATTAACGCCATTCCTAACATCATCGATGCCGTTCCCTACCTTGCCGACATCGCAACGTTAGAGTGGTTAATCCAAGCCGTGAACCAACATGCGCCTCGCGCCACTGATTTTCCTTTAGAGGCGTTATCACAGATTGCGCCCGAAGATTTTGATGCCTTGAAGCTGACTGTCGCGCCGTCAGTGCGACTGCTTCAAAGCCGCTTTCCTGCTGCCAGTATTTGGCATGCAGTGACAGACAACGATGGGAATGCACTGCAAGCCCTCGATTTATCAGACAGTGAAACCGTGCTTTTGCTGATGAATGAACAAGGCATTCAGCTGCAAGCCATTGATGCAGAAGAAGCATCACTGATTGTGGCGTGCAATGAAAACACCTTGGGTGCCATTGACCCCGAACTTCTTAAACACATCGCCCCAGCGGTTCAACGCGGTGTGTTTGAACACTTTGATATTGCTGACCAGCCTTAGCCAAAGCAGCGATTTAGCTTGGCACAGCGAATGATTTGATGACTGAGAATGAAAAGGAAATAGCAGATGATTGCTGTATTAAACAAAATTGATGGCCTGATGGAATCCGCGCTAAAGCCTTTGGTTCCAGTACTGTTGCTTGTTAGCCGAGTTTGGGTGGCGTGGGTATTCTTCCGCGCAGGCCAAGCCAAGATTGCCAGTTGGGACAGCACCTTGTTCTTGTTTGAATATGAGTACCAAGTGCCTGTGTTGCCTTGGGAGCTTGCCGCTTACCTTGGCACTGCTGCTGAATTGATCCTTCCTGTGTTCTTGGTGTTGGGTTTACTCACGCGTCCTGCTGCGCTGGCATTGTTTGTGTTCAACATTGTCGCGGTCGTGTCATATCCAGCACTGTGGGAGAAAGGGTTCTACGATCACCAAATGTGGGGCATCATGCTGCTGGCGACCGTTATCCTTGGCCCAGGTTTGGCAGCCGTTGATAACTTTCTTAAACGTCGCGGCTAATCCCGCCAACAAGAGAGACAAAAAAAGCGCCTAAGGCGCTTTTTTTATTTTTGAAGACGATACTGATGGGCGATACAACACCGCCTTATGACGCTCCACACCCTGTCAGCGTCAAAAGCTGACTAAGATGCGTGATTTCCACATCAGGCAAAAGCGACGCGCGTCGCTGCGTCGTCAACGGTTGATGCGTGTCATTGAACCAACACGCTTTAAAACCTGCCAACACGGCACCACGCACGTCTGATTTCAAATGGTCACCCACATGAAGAATGTCAGAGGCAGGCATTGCCAACGCTTGCTGGGCTTTCACGAACAAGGCGCTGTCAGGTTTCGCTGCGCCGTCAGGCCCTGCGCGCAATACGTGCTTGAAATACGGCGTTAAACCAAGCTTGTCACTGTCCACATTGCCATTGGTGATCGCCACCAGCGGGTAGCGCGACGCAAGCAAAGACAAGGTTTCTAAGGCCTCATCCGGCACAGTGAAATTGCTGCGCTCAAACAAAAAGAATGCCACCGCGTCATCGGCCAATAAGCGCGCTTCCGGCGCTCGCAAGCCACATCGTGTGGCAGCCAATACAATCTGCGCACGGCGAATGTCCGTGACAAACCCCACCAACGCTGGATTTTCATCAATCACTTGCTGACGCATTGCTTGCCATTGCGACCAATCATACGCCGCCATGGCTTCACAGCGGTCTTCCAGCCAATCGAGCAGCAGTTGTTCAGCGCGCACTATCACCACGCGGTTATCGTAAAGCGTGTCATCAAGATCAAACGTCAATGCGTTTACAGGTTGCCAGCGTCGATAGAACTTCATGGTAGAGGTGTCACTCCCCTTTGCGCTTTCTCGCCCTTGGATGTGCGGCATCGTATACCTTGGCCAAGTGCTGAAAATCGAGGTGGGTGTAAACCTGGGTCGTCGACAAATCGGCATGCCCAAGCAACTCTTGCACTGCACGTAAATCACCGGAAGATTCCAGCATGTGCGTGGCAAAACTGTGTCGAAGTTTGTGCGGGTTAATGTGGCTGCTAACGGCTTGTTTTTGTCCCCATTCCGCCATACGTTTTTGTACGCTACGCGGCGAAATTCGGTTTCCAAGCTTGGAAATAAACAAGGCCTCTTCCGGCCCTTTGAGCAATTGGTTACGCACTTTTAGCCAATTCACCAGCCATTCTTGTGCTTTACCTGTAAACGGCACAACGCGTTCTTTATCGCCCTTACCGATCACGCGGAGATCCCCTTTACGCACCGCCACATCACGAAGGTTCAATCCGATCAGTTCCGACAAACGCAGACCTGCACCGTACATCAATTCCATCATGGCACGATCGCGGATCGCCAGCGGGTCGTCTTCGTCAACCGACAACAACTGGTCAATCTCATCCACATCGAGGTTTTTCGGTAAGGTACGGCCTTGCTTGGGCGCAGCAACGCCTTTCGCGGGGTTTGCGCCCATTGCGCCATCCCACACCATAAAATCAAAGAAGCTACGCAGCGCAGACAATCGAAGCGCAATGCTACCGGGTTTGAGTTTGTCGCGTTTGGCTTGGCTGGCAATCTGACGCACCCACGCCGAATCCACGTCCTGCCATTGGGTAACTTCAGAGCGAACCAAGAACTCAGCACAGGCGTGCAATTGCTGACGGTAGTTAGATTCAGTATGACGACTTAAACCGCGCTCGCGGATCATGTAGTCAAAGAAACGGACGAGGGGTTTTTCCAGCGTGGCTGGCAAGCTCATTCAGCCGCCTGCCACTTGGAAAGAAGAATGGCGATGTGCTCGGCAATTTGTTCCACGAACAAGGTATCCATGCTCGGTTGGAAATGTCCGCCATCTTTGCTGGCAAACGATAAAAAGCCCAACTCTTTTCCTTTGTACACAGGCACCAGCGCGTAAGAACCTAATTCAGGGGCAGCATGCACGAAGTACTCGCCATCATTCTTACGCAGTCGGCCGAGGTAAATGCGCTGACCGCAGAAATGCGCCGCTTTTACCGCATCAACCCCCTGACGGTTTAGCCCTTTATCACCATCGTAAAGGCGAAGGGTGACGGTCAGGTTTAACGATGAAGCCAGTTCACGTAGCGCTTGGTGAACACCACTTTCGCTTTCAACGGCAAACAACGCTTTGTGAGCATGAGAGAAAGCGCGGAACAAGTTTTCATTGCCCGCCGCAATACTCATTAGCTGTGTGATGTCTTCTTCCAATTCTGCAACGCGATCACGTAAGCGACCCAGTTGAATCTCAACCAAAGACACCGCACCACGCTCAGTGTGAGGGATACGCAACTGCGTCAGCAACTGAGGCTGACGCTGGAAAAAATCAGGGTTATCTTTCAAAAAGCTGGCCACGGCATCTTCAGTAAGTGCTTGTGCCAATGGCCCTTCGAGCTTGGAAAGCTCCGTCATACGGTTATTTGTCCATCATATACATGAGAAGCAGGCCCCGACATAAACAGCGGATGACCCGGCCCACGCCAACGAATGTGTAATGAACCGCCCGGCAAATGCACAGTGACAGATTCATCCAACAAACCTTGAGTGATACCAACAGCCACGGCAGCACACGCGCCGCTACCGCATGCTTGGGTTTCGCCCGCGCCGCGTTCATACACGCGAAGTCGGATTTCGTTACGTGAGACCACTTGCATGAATCCCGCATTCACACGCTCTGGGAATCGCTCGTGCGATTCAACCAACGGGCCAAGGGTTTCCACATCAGCAGTATCCACATCATCAACCACAGTCACACAGTGCGGGTTGCCCATGCTGACAGCACCAACAAACAAGGTTTTATCGTCTACACGTAAAATATAGGTTTTTTCTTCCGCATTTGCGCGGAACGGGATTTTTGCAGGCGACCAAATAGGCTCACCCATGTTGGCAGTCACGGCATCGTCACTGTCAATTTTCAGCACCATCTTGCCAGATTTGGTGCTGACATTGATTTGATGCTTATTGGTGAGGCCTTTCATTCGCACAAAGCGCGCAAAGCAGCGGGCACCGTTGCCACACTGCTCGACTTCACTGCTGTCCGCATTAAAGATCCGATAATGAAAATCACTTTCCGGATCGTACGGAGGCTCGACCACCAAAAGTTGGTCGAAGCCCACACCGGTGTTTCTGTCCGCCAATCGGCGGATCATATCCGGGGAGAAATATGCATTTTGCGTCACGCAGTCAACGACCATAAAGTCGTTGCCAAGCCCATGCATTTTCGAAAATTGTATCTGCATCCGGATCCTTTACTCAGGCAATACTTGCTCTAGTTCCCACAGTGACTCAAGCACTTCACGCTTACGCACTAAATGGGCAGTGTTACCATCAACCATGATTTCAGCCGCACGAGCACGCGAGTTGTAGTTCGATGACATCACAAACCCGTACGCGCCAGAAGAACGCACCGCCAATAGGTCGCCTGGCTCAATGTTCAGTGCACGGTCTTTACCGAGGTAATCACCCGTTTCACAGATTGGGCCAACCAAATCATAGGTTTTCGGTTCGCCCGCACGTGGTGCAACAGGCACGATGTATTGCCACGCTTGGTATAGCGCAGGACGAAGTAAATCATTCATCGCGGCATCAATGATGGCGAAGTTCTTTTCTTCGTTGTGCTTGAGGAACTCAACACGCGTCAGCAATACGCCTGCATTAGCTGCAATCGCACGACCCGGTTCAAACACCAGCTCGATGCCTTGATGGTTCGATAAGCGGTCAAGCAAGGCTTTTGCGTAATCAGATGGCTCTGGTGGCTTCTCGTCGTGATAGGTCACGCCCAAGCCGCCGCCCACATCAAGGTGAGAGATGTGAATGCCGTCTTGACCCAATTGGTCAATCAAAGACAACAAACGGTCAGTCGATTCAATGAATGGCGCAAGATCGGTGAGCTGAGAACCAATGTGGCAATCGATACCATGCACATTGAGGTTTGGCAGGCTGTTGGCGTAGTTATACACCTCACGCGCGCGGTCAAAGGCGATACCGAATTTGTTTTCTTTCAGGCCCGTTGAAATGTATGGGTGGGTTTTCGCATCAACGTCCGGGTTGATACGAAGGCTAACCGGCGCCACTTTGCCCAACTCGCCAGCGACGTGGTTGAGGCGATCCAGTTCAGCTTCTGATTCCACATTAAAGCACTTGATGCCAAGCGACAGTGCGCGTGCCATTTCATCCGCTTTTTTGCCCACACCAGAGAACACGACTTTTGCCGGATCGCCACCTGCGGCCAATACACGCTCCAGTTCACCCAACGACACAATGTCGAATCCTGAACCTAAACGCGCCAATACATTCAATACACCTAAATTGCTGTTTGCCTTCACGGCATAACAAATCAGATGCGGGTGATCGCCTACAGCACTGTCAAACGCATGCCAGTGACGCTCAAGCGTCGCACGTGAATAAACGTAAAGTGGAGTGCCGTATGTGTCAGCCAACTGCGCGAGCGGCAAATCTTCTGCCCACAGTTGTCCGTCATTCTGATAGTTAAAATAGTCCAACGTTGTCCTTCCCTGTCCAGATTGGGTTATGGCTGACTGGCGGCCTGAGGCTGTGTATCCTGAGTGGTATCCGACGTTGCTGGCGCAGAATTTTGCGCCGGTGCATCTTCCGGAAAGTAAAGTGGGCCTTGCTGACCACAGGCTGACAACACAGTGGCGGCTGCCAGCACAAAGAATTTCAGGGTAGTTCGCATCATTAATGCCAGTGATCCAAAAGTTAATGCCCTCTATAATCGCATCAACACACTGAAAAGCAATAGGACGGAATGCAATGAACACAACCCAATACCACGAACTGGTTGATGCAGAATGGATGGCCATCGAAGAAGGCATCGACGAGAGTGGTGCGGATATCGATTATGAGACAACTGGAAACGTACTCACCATCGATTTTGAAGACCGCAGCCAGATCATTATTAACCGTCAAGAGCCTATGTCAGAGATTTGGTTGGCGTCTCGCTCAGGTGGATTCCATTTCGCTTACAAAGACGGAAAATGGATTTGTAGCAAGTCAGGCATTGAATTCATGGACATGGTAAAGCAAGAGTGCAGCAAGCACGCTGGCGAAGACGTGAATTGGTAAGACGCGCATAATGGCGTTTGAAGAGATGCTGATAGCAGAACACGCTATCAGCATTTTTTGCCGCACGTTTAGCAGCACTGGGAATCAGAGAAAGATCAACGCGACGCGTATTGTGACGTTTCTGCATTCGCTTCAGCGCTACGCTGCCAAGGACCACTCTTATAAGGGATCACCTGAGCACGGCCATCGGCATGATGAATAATGTCGTAGAACTGTGGCAGGTTGAAGTTAACCGCTTGCCCTGTGAACGACACCTTGTCTTGCGACGACGTGTAGAAGCGGTTCACGCCCTGCACCATTTCGTCTTTGTCACCGCTAAACTGGCGATACACTTCGACGCGGTTGTTTTCATCTAGTACGTAAATATTGAAGCCTTGCTCGCAATCTTCGAAGAAGAATTGGATAAGCCCTTCACTCGCGTACGCATCAACCACTTCAGGCGGATGCACTTCACCGTCTTTATCAAGCACCACCACTGGCGAACCATTGATTTTGTTGGTCGAGATAGAGCGGTAGAAATCAACAGAGTTTTCGAGTTTCTGCACAGACACGCCACGACGCTCAAAGAACAGGCCGAACGTTTGGTCTGCCACTCGAATCGCTTTAAAGCGGCGGCGTTTTTCCTGATCAACCGGCTTCAAGCGCATATCAATGCACTCTGCCACCAGTTGGTACACCAAGTTTCGGATCAAGCCACGCATCTTACCGGCATAGCAGAACACATCGACAGACTCGGGTGGAATGGCGTCTTGGTGCATTTTACCCAACAAGGTTTTCAACACATCCAGCATGGCGTTCTCACCCTTAAAGTTAAGGGTTCGCACTTCGTTCCAGCTGTTGCGGTAAACCAAGTCAACACTACCGACCAAGCACTCTTGCTCAGGTCCATAGCTGAAAATATCGGTGTTTTTAAAATCGAAACGCACGGCAGGCTGCTTAAGTTCAGACGTTGGGTCTTGCTCAAGGTTGATAAACAACGCCAGTTTGCGAATTTCACACGGGCTAGACAAAGCCTGCAACGACGGCTGAGGACGGCGCACCGAGAAGGTGTTTCGCATGTCACTCACTAATTGATAGAGCTTATCAATGTCCACATTGCTGTTGCGCGCCACGGAGTGCAAACACGTCGATTCTGTCAGCATGCCATTGAAGTAAGCCCATGCCACAAGCTTCGACAAGTAACGGTTATGTTCAAGGGGCGAACGACCAATGATGTCGACAGGCTTGAGCGACTGCTTGTAGAGGTACCAACCCGGCGGGTTGCTACGGCCTTCTGGCACTTGAATCAATGTCAGGTTCGGCTCATGCAAATCTGGCGACAATTGTGGGTTCAACAAGGTCACTTTGCCCGGCAGCACTTCAAACGCCGCATACAGCTTGCGTGCCAAAATACTGATGTCTTCAGGGCTAATTGCCGAGGTAATGTCATTACGACGCGCAAAGCGGATCAAGTTACGGTAGCTCAACATCAACGCTTCAAGCAGCTCGTTGTGGGCCTCTTTCACTTCTTCCACTTTCCAATTGCGGCGGTTATCTAAACGCGCAACGTCGTCTTGGCTCCAACCCCACTCACGGGTCAATACACACAGTACTTCTCGACGCCATGGCACTGAGCCAGGCCCCGGTTCACGGGTGAGTTTCTCGTGGGTTTTTAGGTAAAAACAACGACGCACCAAATCCAAACGGCGGTGATCGTCAATACGTTCAAGGTAACGGGTGACCTTTTCTAGCATTAAGTAATACGCGTCAGATTGGTAAACATCTAACATGCCAGAATAAAAACGGCGTTTGCCATCCACACTCAGAAGCTGCGTGCCTGGGTATTCCCATGAGTACGCTTCGAGAAGGATAGCTTTCAGCACCGACTTGTAGGGTGAGTCGATACTCTTGTATAGCTGCCAAAGGCTTGAGCCGAAGTATTCTTCAGCAGGGATCGACGGCAATCCGCCAAAGTCGACCCAATCGTCGCGGCAAATTGCGCCGCTTGCGATCATCTCACCCACATACTCTTCGTAACAATCTTCCATTTCTGGCGGCACGAGATACCACAGCAGTTGTTGACCTGCGAGGTGCAGCGCAGAACGGTAGAATTCGTCGAGAAGCAGGTAATGCTGGCTTGACCCACAGTTATCGGAGGTCATGGCTTGGGCAAGGTTTTTGCGGAAACGTTGTTCGCACATCACGAAGAAGTTCACTTCTACACCTTGCGCCATCGCCCAATCTGAAATCATCGAACATTTGCTGTCGAGCATTGCACGCTGATCTTCGCTCACCCATTGCTGCACACACACCCAAATATCGAGATCGCTCGACAGGCTTTGTCCCATGGAGGCGGTACTGCCCATGGAGAAAAGGCCTTTGATTGGGAATTCGTCAGAAAGCGGTTTGTCAGGGATCGCGGCATCGACGGCAAGTGCGCAGTCATTCACGAAATCGCGCTGCAAATCAGAAAGGGTAAAACAAGAAATTCCGTGGACGACGCTACGTTCCAAATAGCCCGGAATGGCTGGATGATTAAAGTGCAGCAAGACAGGCAGAACGTTAAACACGTTAATGGCCTGTGAGTGCATAGCGCTTCGAGCACGTTCCAACCTTACTTGGTTGAAAGCATCGAGGCGCTCTATTTGCTGATCAACATAGTTTTGCAAGATAAACATCCAAAGTTGCCGACATCCGAGTCAACGTAGCGGGGGTCGAGAGTAAAGAAGACATCGACACCCATGGACAAAAACGTGATCAATCTAACAGTTTTTTGCTGGAGCGTAAAGCGAGCAATGGTTTCTTGTTTTCCCATCACTTCGCTCACTATATGACCAAAACTGTGAGAGAGACAACATGCTATCTCAAAATAGATTCATAGGAAGGTGAACCGCGTTCTATTTCACCTTCTGAATCAGCCCTAAAAAATAGATCCTCGTCACACAAGACTAGCCCATCCTGCCGCACTTCGCACGTTTTAACCTTCGCCATCACCTTCAGTTATCAAGGAAGACGAAGCGATGATACGATTAGCGTATTAGAAACAAATGGAAGCCAACATGAATTCAACACCGATCCGCATCGCGACACGACAAAGCCCGCTGGCTCTTTGGCAGGCTGAATATGTAAAAGCAGCCCTAGAATCTTCTCACCCAGGTCTGGTGGTTGAACTTGTGCCTATGGTAACCAAGGGCGACATCATTCTTGATACGCCATTGGCAAAAGTCGGCGGTAAAGGGTTGTTCGTGAAAGAGCTTGAACAAGCCATGTTGGACGGACGTGCGGATATCGCGGTGCACTCCATGAAAGACGTGCCTGTAGAGTTCCCAGAAGGCCTTGGCCTTGTCACGATTTGTGAGCGTGAAGACCCGCGCGATGCGTTTGTCTCTAACAAATACAACGGTTTTGCCGATCTGCCTGAAGGCGCAGTTGTTGGCACGTCAAGTCTGCGTCGCCAATGTCAGGTTCGCGAAATGCGCCCAGACCTTGTGGTGAAAGATTTGCGCGGTAACGTCGGTACGCGTTTAGGCAAACTGGATAAAGGCGAATATGACGCCATCATTTTGGCCGCCGCTGGCCTAAAACGTCTGAACCTTCACGATCGTATTCGTGCTGAAATCGAACCAGAAGAAATTCTACCTGCGGTCGGTCAAGGCGCTGTCGGCATTGAGTGTCGTCTTGACGACGAACGTGTTCGCACCCTGCTTGAGCCGTTGGCTGATGCTAACACCACGTTCCGCGTGTTGTGTGAGCGTGCCATGAACAATCGCCTACAAGGCGGCTGTCAGGTGCCTATCGGTAGCTACTCTGTGATTCAAGGTGATCAGATTTTCCTTCGTGCGCTTGTCGGCGAGCCTGATGGTAGCCAAATCATTCGTGGGGAAGTGACGGGCCCTCTTGAGAAAGCGGAAGAACTGGGAACAGGCCTTGCGGAACAACTGCTGGAAGACGGCGCTCGCCCTATTCTTGAAAAGTTGTATCAGGACGAAATATGACGGTACTGGTTGTTCGCCCAGCGCCTGCGAGTCAGACGTTGGCTGATAGCCTAAACCAAGCAGGAATAAAGGCGCTGCCCGCGCCTCTATTGTCTTTTTCTGACGGTAAAGACCTGCACACCCTCAGCGACACCTTGGCAGCATTGCCTTCCAATAGCGTGGTGGTCGCAGTAAGCCCTCGCGCGGTGGAGTACGCGCATCACCACCTTAACGCGCAACACCAACCTTGGCGACGCGATTTGCACTATGTCGCCGTAGGCGAAAAAACTGCCGTCACATGGAAAGAACTTAGCGCCATCGAGGCCTACCTTCCCCACACCGAAGACAGCGAAGGCATGTTAGCCCTGCCTGTATTTTCTGCGCCCAGCACACTGTCGGTGCTTATTTTACGAGGAAACGGTGGCCGCGCATTGTTGGGGGAAACCCTTCAAGCGCAAGGCGCGCACATCCACTATTTTGAAGCATATCAACGACACTGGGAGAGTGAGCACTTATCATCACTCACAGAGCAGTGGCGTCGTGAACATGTCGATACCATTGTGGTGACCAGTGGTGAGCAACTCTCACTTTTGTGTCAGACAATCTCAGAGTGTGACCAGCAATGGCTAAAAGAATGCCATATACTGGTGCCTAGCAAACGGATTTACAATCAAGCAATTGGCCTTGGTTTTTCCACGATTAGCTGTGTAAACAGTGCCGCCAACCGCACACTGTTTCACGTATTACACGAGATGAACAACTCGGGACATTCGGATGACAGACAAGAATAAAACATCAGGCACGGATAAAAACACGTCGGCGCCAGCATCCTCTTCAGGCAAGGAGACGCCTAGTTCGTCAAACACTGCTGCCAGCTCTCAATCCTCTAACAGCAAGCCTTCAAACGTTGAAAAGAAAACCACACCGACGCCGCCTGAAGCAAAACCTGCCAAAGAAGAAAAGCGTGGCGGAAACAAATTAGCGGCTGTTGCCATTATTTTGGTGATTGCGTTAGGTGCGGGTCTTTACTATCACGGCCACCAGCAGTCGAAGCAATACAATGCTGACATGTCGGCGTTGGCATCCCAAGTCGATGCGCTGAAAAGTGCTTTGGCTGATAGTGAGCAGCAAAACCAAGCGGCCCTTGCCAGTGCGGCACAAAAAACCCAAGTGCTTATCGAGCAACAAGACAAAACCATCGCCAGCTTGCAATCTGCACTGGCTGACGTGAAAGGTCGACGCCCGAATGATTGGTTGTTGGCAGAGGCGGAGTATTTGGTTAACCAAGCGGGTCGTCAGCTTTGGTTAGTGCATGATGTGCTAACCGCGACCACCTTGATGGAAAATGCTGATCAGCGTATTGCTGAGCTCAATGACCCTTCAATGACACCGATTCGCCAAGCCATGGCAAAAGACATCATGCAATTGAAAGCACTCAAACGTATCGACCGAGATGGTCTGGTACTGCGTTTGAACAGCCTTCAGCAAGAAGTTGATAAGTTGCCGCTCGCGAATGCCATCATGCCGCACGTAGAAGAAGTAGCGCCGGAAACCGTCTCTTCGGACGTCAGCGATTGGGAACAAAACCTGAAAGCCTCCATGAATGACTTTGTCGGTAAATTCATCACTTACCGCAAACGCGAAGGTGATGTGGTGCCGCTGCTGACACCCGCTCAAACCTTCTACTTGCAAGAAAACCTCAAAGCGAAGCTAGACCAAGCCATCACGGCGGTGTATCGCGAGAATGGTCGTTTGTACTCAGAATCATTAAGCACAGCAAAAGCATGGGCAGAACGTTTCTACAACCAAGACGCGAAATCGACAGAAGCGTTCATCACCACCCTGACACACTTGAGCGAACAAACCATTTCCGTGAATTACCCGGAAATTCTGCACAGCCAAGATTTGATCAGCGAAGCACTGTCTGAGCGCTTGCGCCGTGATTTGTCGCCACTGCCAGCGGAAGCTGAGGTTCTCCCAACTGAGGAGAACAACCAATGATCAAGATTCTGTTACTGGTCATAGCGCTGATTGCAGGCTTAATCGTGGGGCCTGATCTTGCGGGCAACCAAGGTTATGTGCTGATCTCCGCGGCCAACCAGACCATTGAAATGAGCCTAACCACGCTGATCATTTTGGTCATCGCCGCCTTTGCTGCTTTTTTCATTCTGGAAGTTATTCTGCGCAAACTGTTTTCTCTTTCCAGCTCAACCCGTGGTTGGTTCTCTGGTCGCAAAAACAAAAAGGCGCGCAAGCTAACCAACGATGGTTTGATGAAGTTACTGGAAGGCGATTGGAAGCAAGCTGAGAAATTGGTCATCAAAGGTGCATCTCACAGCGATGCCCCTCTGCTGAACTGTCTTGCTGCTGCGGAAGCTGCACAAGGTCGAGGTGATGTTGAAAGCCGTGACCGCTACCTGCAAAAAGCGGCGGACTTTGGTTCAGACAATTTGGCGACATCCCTGACTCGCGCCAAACTTCAATACCGCCAAGGGCAATACGAAGAAGCACTCGCCAGCCTACAGGGTTTGATTGATGCACACCCGCGCAATGCGATTTTGCTGACACTACTGAAAGACACCTACCTGCAACTGCAAGATTGGCAAGCACTCATTCGCTTGTTGCCATCACTGAAGCGCGTTAAAGCGCTGTCTGATGAAGAAGCACACAAACTTGAGATGAAGGCGGAATGTGGTCTGATGGCGCACATTGCCTCCCAGAAAGGTAGCGATGGGTTGCTGGCTCACTGGAACAGTTTGTCTCGCGCTGCGCGCCAACAAACATCATTGATTGCGTGCTTGGTGAAGCAGTTGATTGCTCGCCGTGCAGATTCAGAAGCGTACGTGATTTTGCGAGAAAATCTGAAAAAACAGCCTGATGAGTCGCTGATAAGCTTAGTGCCTGAACTGACGCTGCCTGATTACCATCCGGTGATTTTAAAACTCCAAGAACTGCTGCGTTATAACGAAAATAATCCTGTGACCAACAGTGCTTTGGGACAGTTATATTTCCGTGAAGGGAAGTGGGCTGAAGCAAGACAGCATTTTGAACGCGCGTTAGAAGTCCGTCCGGACGTTGCTGATTATGCATGGTTGGTTGATACGTTGGAGAAACTCAATGAATCAGGCATTGCCAACAGTGTTTCACGTCAAGCACTGAAACTCGCCTTGCCTTTGCCACCGACATCTTCATCGTAACATCGATAAATAGCCTGAATCTGGCGAAAAATATCACTGACAAAAAACGCCCAAATGGGCGTTTTTTTATTCACAAATTTAGCAAATTGACTGATTAACAGCCCCATGTGTTTCAAGTCGTTAATAATGATTAACTGCTATTTATGGCATATTGTTAAGCCAAGGTAACTGTTATCAAATAGAACGGTAACAAAAAATATAACGCTATAAATTTGTAAAGTGAGCTCGACTGATCATGGATATGTTACCTTGGATGATCATTTCAGGCCTGTTGGTATCGGTAGTTACCGGTCTGTTGACAGTACTGATGGTCAAAGGCATGGAGTAAACTCCACGCCCTTCTAACGCCTCCGATTCGGGGGCGTTATCATTTGAGCTTTATCTTCTTTTCGCTGTCCCTAATCACTTTAGTGATATGGGTTTGCACAGTACTTTCTTGGTATTCGCTACCCGTGCGCACTTCTTGCACACAAACTCTGGTTTTTTGACCAGCTTTGTCAGTTCTGACAAATCGCCTTCAATGTCTCGGCTCTTCCAGTCACACAGTGTTTTTGCCAACGCTTCGGTCTCCGTTTACTGCTTTTATTGCGCGATCAACGCATTGCCGCTTTTACATACACATCAAAGCGATTTTTTTTGGTTTCAATCTGCGTGGATGGCGTTTTTTCAGCAAGAAATTCAGCGTAGTCAGGACGCTTCACCACCACACGCTTCGTCGCCAACTCATACGCTGGGATAAATAAACCGTCAGCATCGTTGTCAGCACCAACCAAGGATTGGAAGACCCGCATTTCTTTTTTCACCAGCGCCGATTTCTTTTTATGCGGATACATAGGATCGAGATACACAACGTCAGGGCGGGTTAACGTGGTGTCATTGACCAGTTGATTTAACGCGTCATGGCTAGATGCATGCAACATGGATAAACGCTCGCTGACCCAGCCACCGATATCCGCATCCGATTTCGCCCGCGCCAACCCATCCTCAAGGAGCGCAGCCACCACAGGGTGACGCTCAACCATTTGCACCTTGCACCCTAGCGACGCCAATACAAACGCATCACGCCCTAAACCGGCTGTGGCATCCAGTACTGTAGGTGTCGCGCCTTTGTTCAACCCTACCGCTTTCGCGATCGATTGCCCTTTGCCGCCACCAAATTTGCGTCGATGACCCGCTGCTCCCCCAACCAAATCAACGTATACCGCGCCCAATTTAGGCTCATCAAGCTTATGCAGCTCTAAACGGGATTCGGTTAAAACGAGGGCGAATATGGCATCCGCATCATGGGTAAGACCCCAACGCTGAGCAATCTCAGCCAGGGTATCTGCACGCGCTGGCGCGTCGCAAGATAAAGCAATGTGCACCTGAACTCTCCGCAAAAGTAATCTCAGCGAGTATATCAGGCTCATACTAGGAACACAGAGCAAAAACGCGCCACGTCGCGCTGAAAGCACGCCTGAAAAAAGCAGCCCGTTAGCTGCTTTTTGATAAACGAACCCAA
The DNA here is from genome assembly GCA_042096095.1 of Enterovibrio sp. GTDB lineage: Bacteria > Pseudomonadota > Gammaproteobacteria > Enterobacterales > Vibrionaceae > Enterovibrio. The sequence goes on along the minus strand of JBELME010000006.1, from coordinate 618 downwards.
GGTCATAGCCTTAGCTCGTCGGCACATCCAAATGAATGCCGACATGATCTTCAATCAAGTGCTGCATCGGTTTAGGAATACTGAAGTGATAACCCTGCGCATAATCCACACCCAGCGATTGAAGACGCGTCAATATGGCATCATTCTCGACAAATTCCGCCACCGTTTTCTTGCCCATTTGACTCGCAAGTTGGTGAATGGCTCGCACCATGACGTAATCCGTCTCGTCATCCACGATGTCTTTCACAAACTGGCCATCAATTTTGATGATGTCGACGGGTAAACGCTTGAGGTAACCAAAAGATGAAAGCCCCGAACCAAAATCATCCAGTGCAATGGTGCAGCCAAGCGCTTTCAATTTGGTAAACAGCTCTATCGCATCAGACAGATTACCGATCGCCGCTGTTTCGGTGATTTCCAAACAAATACATTTACTCGGCACTATGCTGTTTTGCAATGCATCGAGAAGGAAGGTAATGAAGCTTTGATCGCTCATAGAGCGGCCAGATAAATTCACCGAAATCATTGCAATTTCATCAACAAAAACAGGATGCGCTTCAAACCGTCCATGAACAAAACCGGTACCATCACACCAATTGCCAACACGGTGCCAGGTAC
>JBELME010000005.1:0-40752 GCA_042096095.1 Enterovibrio sp. | reverse complement strand
AGCCACAGGTTGCTTACCGTGAAACTATCACGCAAGCAGTTGAAGATAGCTACACGCACAAGAAACAGTCTGGTGGTTCTGGTCAGTTCGGTAAGATTGACTACCGCATGAAACCAGGTGAGCCAAACTCTGGCTTTACGTTCACCTCTTCTGTTGTTGGTGGTAACGTACCTAAAGAATTCTGGCCTGCAATCGAGAAAGGCTTCAAAGGCATGATGGATACCGGTGTTCTTGCTGGCTTCCCTGTTCTTGACGTTGAAATCGAGCTGTTCGACGGTGGCTTCCACGCAGTTGACTCATCTGCAGTAGCATTTGAAATCGCAGCACGTGGCGCATTCCGTCAATCTATGCCTAAAGCGGGCGCGCAACTTCTTGAGCCAATCATGAACGTTGACGTGTTCACTCCAGACGATCACGTTGGTGACGTTATCGGTGACCTTAACCGTCGTCGTGGCATGATCAAAGATCAGCAAGCTGGCGCTACTGGCGTTCGTATCAAGGGTGACGTACCACTTTCAGAAATGTTTGGTTACATCGGTACCCTACGTACAATGACTTCTGGTCGTGGTCAGTTCTCTATGGAGTTCTCACACTACGCACCATGTCCTGCGAACGTTGCTGAGAAAGTAATCGCAGAGCAAAAAGAGAAAAACGCTAAGAAGTAATTCTTAACGACTCTTTTTAGATGCTAAAAGCCCCGCATGCGAAAGCCTGCGGGGCTTTTTATTTCCGTACCAAAATTGTTTCTAACGGTTAGTCGAACGTACGATTTTCTCGCTTCTCGCTTCTCGCTTCTCGCTTCTCGCTACTCTTGCGTTGCTTGCTTCGCTAACGACACCAGCGCTTTCTCGACCTTATCAATAGGTAACCCACATTCTTCGAGATGATGACGCTCAACCAAATAGTCGGGATTGTTGTATCCTAACCAGACGTCGCCGTTCTCATCTTCCCAAATCAGTGCCTTTTGCGGTAGGTCGATCCCCGCGGTTTGATTACACACCATCATTGGCGTACCCACTCTCGGGTTTCCAAAAATCACCAGTTGTGTAGGCCTTAGCGCCAATCCTGCTTTCTTTGCCCCTTCACCGTGGTCTACACGCGCCATGACGGTTAAGCCGCGTACTTTCGCTGCCGCGATTAAACGATCAGTGGTAACAGTGACATCAAATTGGCTTTTAACTTGGACCATTCCTTGATGTGCAAGCGCAGGGAGCGCAAAGAAAGTGGCGGCGATTGCGATAATTCTCAGTTTTATTCCCATAACAAAGCCCTTTTTGATGTGGCGGATTAAAGCATGTGCTGGGTGAGCAAGGCGGAGATACGTTGCCGAAAGCTTAGGTCATTAACCCCTTTGATATACAGCACAAACAGTGGGCAAAAAGCATGCCCTCATTTTAAGACTAGCAAAACAGTCAGGCTGTCACTGATAAGCCCTTGGTTTTAGGCAGATAGCAACGGTTGTCGCGTTATTGGATATGAGCACTGTAATGCACAGTCACAGTACTAACTTGTAGCCAACACTGTAAACTGACTGTACAGGGGCATCATCAGGCGTTACAGAATTGCGCTTTTTTCTGAGCTTATTTATTGATCGCATCATGCCATTGTCAAAAATCCACTGTATGCCCCGTACAAAAGCACTAACACCATCTCCAGTATGATCAAGAAAATAAACCATAACCATATGAAAAATATAATTAAAAATCCTAAATTCTGCTGTAAAAAGAGTCTGTCTTTCTGAATCTGATAGCTAACTGTAGCGGGTAAGTTGCATATTTGTTTCACATTTCTCGGGCCATATGTTTTTAAAATCGACGTAGGTAAAGAAACCGCTATACCAAGGGTTGGGTAAGTTATGTACAACACGAATAGTAAAACAAACACCCATTGGATGCTGGTTTTGGGCTTATCTGTTGGGGTATCAATCGGATTACAGGGCTGTGGAGGAGGTGGCGACGGTGGCCCAACGTCACGCTTACGGAAGATCAAACAGCGTTGAACGCCATTATTGAGCGCTTAGATTTGGCGGTTAGCCCCACGGCGGGGCGGACGATCCCGGATATTAATGATCCGTTGACCGTGCTCGGGCGAAAGCTATTTTTCAGCAAAAGCTTGAGTGGTGATCAAGATGTCGCCTGTGCAAGTTGTCATCATCCCATGTTGGGCGGTGCAGATGAGCTCAGCCTTCCTGTCGGGGTTGACGCAACACAACCACAAGTACTTGGTGAAGGGCGTGTTGATGAAAATAACCTTCCAGATGTACCAAGAAACAGCCCCACCATCTTCAACATGGCGCTATGGGGTACAGGCTTGTTCTGGGACTCGCGCGTTGAGAGCTCAGGAAAAGAAGCAGCCCAGAATGGGGCAGGGTCGGCGATTAGTACGCCCGATTCTGGTTTCGGGGTTGCTGATGCCAATGCTGGCGATAATCTTGTGATGGCACAAGCGCGTTTCCCCGTGACATCAGAAGAAGAAATGAAAGACAGAACCTTCGAAAATGGATCAAGCAATGACACCATCCGAAGTCACCTTGCTGCGCGTGTGGGCGACTATGGTATGTGGGCGGGGGAGTTGGCAACAAACCAGTGGCTGGCCGCTTTTCAGAGCGGGTTCAATCGTTCAGATGGTGCAACGTCATTAATCACCTACGACAATATCGCCAAAGCCCTTGCTGAATACCAACGTTCGATGGTGTTTGTGAACTCGCCTTGGCAAAACTACCTTGATGGTGATACCACGGCGTTAACGGATCAACAGGTTGAAGGGGCGTTGCTGTTTTTCACTGACGCAGCTCAAGGTGGCGCAGGGTGTGTGAATTGTCATAGCGGCAGTTTATTCAGTGATGGACAACATCATACGGTTGGGTTTCCGCAAATTGGCCCAGGGAAAAACACAGGCGACGATGATGACTTTGGGCGAGAGCTGGTTTCTGGCGATGCGGATGATCGCTATCGTTTTCGCACACCCTCACTTCTGAACATAGCCGTAACGGCTCCTTACGGACGTGCCGGGGCTTACGGCAGTTTGGATCGGGTACTGCGCCACTACAACAATCCGAGAAACGCCGTGGATAATTATTTCGACAACGATCGACTGTGCGACCTCGACCAATTTGAAAACGTGAATAACTGCAACAGCCTCTATAACAATGCCCGTTCGCATTCATTTGATGCGATTTCAAAACTGGAAGATGAGTAAGATAACGGCACGTCGCAGCTGGGTAACGTCAATATCAATGGGAATGAGCGTGATCAACTTGAAGCGTTCCTGAATGCGTTGACTGATCCTTGCGTGCTTGATCGCACTTGCATGATTGATTGGATTGCCGATGAAGTCGATGACAACCCAGATGATCAGGTGCTTGTCGCGACGGATGAGTTTGGTGTGCCGCTATGAGTAAAAAACCGATGTGAGACAGCTTTTAAAAGAGGCCTCACATCGGTTTTTGTCACCTAATTAGGTGAAGCAATCAAGCGTGATACATTACGCTTTTTTGATCGCCTTTTTGATTTTCTTCACTTTTGCTTTCGCTTTTTTCAGTGATGCTTTCAGTTCTTTTTTAGTTTTAGCCATGTTGATTCTCCTTTAGTGGCTGGTAGATAAACTCAACGGTACAATTTACTCCGACAAGTTCATTTCGAGCGAGTCTAGGACCCGCTTTCCTTTAGAAACTGTTTGATGAATCGACGAATCTCGCGTGCGGCAGACGTATCTAGCTCTTCACAAAGTGAAACGAATTCATCGCGCTGCTTGCCATTAATACGAATGATTAGCTGACTGTCTTTCTTGTTTTCTACGTTCTTTTTCTTGCTGCTCATCGCGGGCACTTCATGTCATGCATTGCGTATACAATGTATATACATTTTTGCAGATGGGGCGAACAAGGCAGTAATAAATCGCTGAGAGTGGATTAAATAAAATCCTTATTGATTAATAGGTTAATTACACAAAGGTGTGATGTTTCTTTAAAGTGTGAGTTTGTGAATTGTTAGAATAAAAACGACGGGACAAAAGAGATAGGTGACTCAATAGGTGCTAACGATTGGCTGCGCGCCATAAAGCGAATACATTGTCATTGCGAAGGATGCAGTGCTATCAGATTGGTTAGAAAGGGGGGCGGTGCAGTGTTGCGCAGTTGCTCCGCCCACAAGTGAAAACAACATTCAGAATGTGTTATTCGCCATAATACATGGCGAGGTAATCGAGAACGCGTTCATGATCCTCATCGTCGAGTTCATCCATGCCTTGTTCATCGACCATCCATTCCAGAGTCTCATCCCAGCTATCTCGGCTCAGCCCTTGCTGAACAACAATGTGTAAGGAGTGGCACACAGAACAGGCTGAGGCAACGAGCGCCATGTTTTCATCGGGGGCAAGAATGCCTTCACCCAGCGCTTTAACAGGAATCACCTCGTCGCTGTTTTGCCAATTTGGCAGCGTCGGATTCTTTGTGGCAAGCCATGCAATGATAGCCGCACGCGCCCCGGGATCTTTCACGCCGGGGTACACCATGTTGGTGCCCGGTGCGAAATCCGCGGGAGACGTCAAAAAGGCATCTAGGGATTTCGCATCCCATGTTTTCCCTTCAACACGCTTCGCTGAAAGCCCATCGCTGTAATTGAAACCCGAAAAAGCCGCGATTTCTCGATCCGCAAGTCCATATAGGGGAGGGCCAACAATTGCTATGCCGTTAGGTTCAACTTGGTGGCAGGCTTTACACACGGCGGCTTGTTGTTCTCCTACAGCAATCAATGCATCATCTGCGGCGTTTGCTGCGAGGGGAAAAAGCAGGAAAGCAGCGCCGAATAACGACGCTGTGGTTGATTTCATCAAAGCCATTTTACCTACCCCTTCACAACAAGTGCGATGCGGTGAAAGCTGTTGTTGAGGTAGCCTTTCGGGTTCCATGCAATGGCGAAGGGTTGGCTAACACCTTGGTCATCGGTCGCTTTTGCCCAGACTTCGTAATAACCAGCTTGCGGGAAAGTCACATTCGATTCAAAGGTTTGCCATGCCCCTTCGTTGGCGGGATCGGAAAGATCGGCATCGATCCATGTTGCGCCGAAATCATTCGAGAGCTGAACCTTGGAAACTTTTCGATCCCCAGACCACGCGTGACCGCGAACCAAGACTTCTTTACCTGCCACTTCGCTGTTCGTTTGTGGCGAGGTGATCAGCGATTTCACGGGCATTCTTTCGATGATCACAAAATCGTCTTTATCGACTTTCTCACCGGGTGCAACAGGGCGGTTAGGCACACGATACGCTTTGCCAGTCATCTTCGGTCCATCATGCACTTGGTCTCTGACGGTGATTTTGGTGAGCCATTTCTGCGAACACGAACCCGGCCAACCTGGCACAACCAAGCGAAGCGGTGCGCCGTTCATGTCGTGTAATGGTTCTCCATTTTGCGCGAAGGCTATCAGGTTTTCACCGCCCAAGGCTTTCTCAATGGGCACGCCACGAGAAATGGGCAGTTTGCCTTCCTTGCCAGAAAGGTGCTTGTCCGCACTGTAGTGGGCGGTATACACCGCACCTTCTTGCACGCCTGCCGCTTTCAATACATCCGCCAGGCGCACACCCGTCCATGAGGAGCAGGCGACAGCGCCCAAGGTCCACTGATTGCCTTTGGCTTTTGGTTCAAAATACGCGCGGCCGTTACCACCACATTCCACAACCAATTGTTGTTCTACTACCTCGAAGTTCCTCTTAAGATCCTCGATGGTGAGGGTCATGGGTTTGTCGACTAAGCCATCAATGGTCAGCGTCCATATATCAGCATCGACAGCGGTGGGCGGAATGCCGTTGTTACGAATGAAGTGCCGTGCTGTTGGCGTGACATCATCATTAAGCAGGTGAGGGGGCGTTTCTGCGTTCAAAGGTCTGTCGTTAAGCACGATCAGGCCATCTTTACCTGCGATGGTGACATCATCGAGCTCTTCAGCAAAGGCGGCAGGCACCATGCCTGCAGGCATGTTGCGGTGAAAAGGAATTGCGCCGCCGAGCACGGCCGCCATGGTCGCTAAGCCTGCACCTTTTAGAAATCCACGCCTGTCAGAATGTGTCTTTCGACCAAATACTTTCTCGTCTGCGGTCTCTGGGTGCTTGCTATAGAGGTCGTAGATGCCTTCGGTTTGTTGCGCGTCCGTGTCTGATGAATGTCCTTTCTTGTCCGACATGGTGCCTCCTACTTAATGGGCCAACTGAACTGTTTGGAGAGTTGATTGAAAAATGTAATCGATTACATCTTTAACAGTAAAGTATAGGCACACCTTTGATTGGGTTTAAGGGTGACTTGTAGGGCATTCTTAGTAGCGGAACATGGATGCATGAATATGCAATAAAATTTGAGAGGTATGCGTGTTTTTTACCAAATGGAAAAACACGCATTTTGGACTGTGTTTTGTTTAAAACTGCGTGATCATCCAATCACGGACGACAAAATTGTCATCGGATAATGCAATATAACGCCACTTGTCGAAGGTCAAACAAGGGTGCGATGTCGAGAATGTTAAGATATCGCCCACTTGAAGGTCAGAGTGTTCGGGCACGTCCATAAAGGTATGTTGATCCATCACCGCTGTCGCGACAAGCCCACTGACATCCAGGTGTTTGCCTTGCCTAAAGCCGCGTTCAGCAATAGGAAGCCCAGCATCATAGGCGGCATCTCGTTTGCCCATGCCAATCACTGCTTTACCTTTTTCGGGCAATGAAATGACATACGCCCAGACTTCCAGCGCGTTTTGCAGATCGCCCTGAATCTGCTCGGCGATACCTTGGTTTTGCTTTGCCCGTGCGTTTACTTTTTCCTGAGCCACGCGATAGATGCCGCTGTCGTGTGTGACATAACAGCCGGGGCGGATAACAGGTAGCAAATCCGCGTAGCGCGAGAAAACATCCGCAACGATGTCATACCACGCAGACCCCGCACCAGTGAGGATGGTGTCAGGCGTGTCGATCAACCCTTCACTTTTCAATGACTGGCAAAATTGTGCGGTCTCTTCGACAAAGGCACGAACGCGATTTTCCATGTCTTCGCCATGAATCACGCCTTCATACACTTCAACGCCTGCTAATGCGACGCCTGGCAGTGTATGTATGTAACGCGCAAGTTCTGCTGCAGCTTCAGTGCCGCGAACGCCGCAGCGTCCACCTGATACGCCCAGCTCCACAAACACCTTCATGCGTTGGTTCTTTGCCGCAAAGAACGCGGATAGTTGTTCAACGTTCTGGCGGGAATCGACACTGCAATAAATATCGACAGCTTGCTCGCGTTGCAGTGTCGTGATGGATGCCATATTGGCGTTCCCGACTAACTGGTTGGCGATGATGATGTTTTTAGCCCCCATCGCCGCGGCGATTTCGGCTTGGGCGGGCGTGGCGATGGTCATACCCCACGCACCGTGCGCCAGCTGTTGCTTGAAGAGCGTCGGGGTCATTGATGTTTTGCCATGCGGACATAGCTTCACGCCATTTTTATCCGCGAAGGTTTGCATCCACGTTAGGTTGTTGGTCAATGCTGTTTGGGATATCACGGCAGCGGGCAAGCTGATATCTTCTTGTAGCAAGCGATATTGCCCACTTTCCTTCTGCTCAACCCAAACGCCTTTGGTACCAACAGGCCAACCTTCTTGATAGGTATCTTGATAGGGGGAAGCGTCGTTGTGCGTCGGGTGAGTCATTCCTTTTCTCCTAGCCGTTGCCATGATTACTCTGAAATCGCGAGTGATATCTATCTTACTTATTGTGCTGATTAAAAATTAACATAATGGATGATAGGTTTTTGCGTTGCTATTCAATGTTTGAACCACGCGCAGTTCGCGTAAACACTGCGTCACTAAAAGGAGCCCGCCTTGCTGGATACTCTGATTCAACATGTTGATGTCGTCGATGGTTCAGGACGACCGCGCTACGAAGCTGACGTTGGGATTGTTGACGACCGTATTGTCACGATTCAAAACAAAAATGGGGCGGAATCTTACGGTGAGAATCACACCAATGACATGCTGCATGCCAAGCAGGTGGTTGATGGTCATGGCTGGGTGTTGGCTCCTGGGTTTATTGATGTGCATACCCACGATGACACCCATGTTGTTCGCTTTCCTGCGTGCACACCCAAAATAAGCCAAGGGGTAACAACAGTAATTGTAGGAAATTGCGGTATCAGTGCTTCTCCTGCGGTGTTGAAAGGTTCACCTCCAGATCCCATGAATTTGCTCGGTCAGCAAGAAGATTTCGTGTATCCCGCCTTTTCGGATTATGTCGCTGCAATTGAACGCACGAGACCTGCTGTGAATGTGGCTGCGCTTGTGGGGCATACTACGCTGCGTAACAACGTGATGGACAATATGTATCGTGCGGCCGACCCGGAGGAGATCGACGCGATGAAACATGCCCTCAACGTGGCGTTGTCGCAAGGTGCGCTTGGGCTAAGTTCTGGCCTCGCTTACGCCAGTGCAAAACAAGCTCCGACGGCTGAAGTGATGGCACTGGTGGGAGAACTCGCGGCTTACAAGGGCATTTACACCACCCATCTACGCACGGAATTTGAAGGCATTCTTGATGCGATGGAGGAAGCTTTTCAAACTGGAAAACATGGCAGCGTGCCAGTGGTTGTGTCGCATTTGAAATGTGCGGGTGCAGGCAATTGGGGACGCGCCCATGATGTACTGGCATTGATGGAGATGACCTCAAAGACACAAGATGTCAGCTGCGATTGTTATCCTTATTCAGCAAGCTCTTCGACGCTCGATCTGGCGCAGGTCACCGATGCGTTCGAGCTTAAGATTACCTGGTCGCAAGGTATGCCTGAACATGCAAATAAGCGGCTTTCGGACATCGCGGCCGAGCTGGGTTTGTCTCTGCTTGAGACCGCGCGCTTACTTCAACCAGCAGGTGCGGTTTATCACTGTATGGACGAAGCCGATGTTGAACGTGTTCTGCAATATCGGCTCACTGCGATCGGCTCAGATGGTTTACCGAATGATCCACATCCTCACCCGCGTTTGTGGGGTGCATTTCCAAAGGTGCTTGGACACTACTGCAGAGAGCGCCAGCTCTTTAGCCTCGAAGATGCTGTTCACAAAATGACGGGCATGTCGGCGGCGCGTTTTAATCTTAAATACCGAGGTATTATTCGAGAAGGTGCGTATGCCGATCTCGTGCTGTTTGACCCTGAAACCATCAATGCGGCAGCGACCTTTGATACCCCAACTCAAGCGGCAAAAGGCATTAAACAGGTGTGGGTGAATGGGCAAACAAGCTGGTGCGAACCCAATACTGCTGCCGCACAAGATGTTACCCGCGCGGGGCGTTTTTTAAAGCGAGGTTGTTTGTAAAGCGACCTTTTACCCCAAGCCCTAAAGCGCATTTGACGAGAATGTGCCGGTGGCTGGGAGCACATTTATATAGGGAGTAAACACAATGACAATTAAACGCTATGGCGTTGAAGGTGGAACGGGAACGGGTGGGCAGCATTTGCCGTTCGCACATGCGGTTGAAGCGGGTGGTTTTCTGTATGTTTCTGGTCAAACGCCCATGGTGGACGGTGAAGTTGTCGAGGGTGGAATTGTTGATCAATCTCGCTTAGCGATACAAAACTGCGTCGATATCATGAAAGAAGCCGGATACGGATTAGAAGATGTGATCCACGTGAAAGTCGTGTTGACGGATTCGCGCTATTTTCAGTCATTCAATAAGGTATTTCAGTCGTTTTTTGGCGAACACCCGCCAGCACGAATTTGCATGGTTGCCGATCTGGTTGTCGATGTGAAAGTGGAAGTCGATGTGACTTGCTATCGAGAAGATCGCCGCTAAACAAGCGCCTGCTAACCAAAAAAAACATAACAATATTGAGTCTCACACCACTTGGCCATCAGGAATGATGGCTTTTTTCTTTTCCCGTTTTCTCACTGTTATCCCCTGTCATACTCTGGCGTGTTAAGACCGCCATGTCACTAAACGCAGGTGATCCAAAAAGGTACTTAAGCCGTGTCTTCATGGGGGTAGGGGTGCGAGAAAATGCCAATGTTGTAAGCGTTTTCCATTGGTGAAATGTCGCGACAAAGGGATTCCAACTGTTGACGGGCTTGGGAATGCCATAATCGATGTGAATATGATCCTTTTCTTCCACGTATGTGCCAAAGCACTTGTCCCAAATAATAAGTACGCCCGCAAAGTTACGGTCAATGTATTCAGGATTTCTCGCATGATGCACGCGGTGATGTGAAGGGGTATTGAAAATGTACTCAACCCAGCCAAGTTTGCCGACGATGCGAGTATGAACAAAGAACTGAAACCCAAGATTTAACGCAACAACCAACACCACGAACGTTGGGTCAAACCCGATCAGCATGAGTGGTGTCCAAAAGAGCCACATGCCCGACAGTGGGTAGGTCAGGCTTTGGCGAAAGGCGGTGGTGAAGTTCATGTTCTCGGAGCTATGGTGCGCCACGTGTGAAGCCCAAAGCCAGTGAACATGGTGCGATGCGCGATGGAACCAGTAATAGAAGAAATCTTGCAGCACAAAAACGGCGAAAACTGTGACAGGTGTCAGGGTGATATCAAACAAGCGGAATTGAAAGAGCCAGAGGAAGAAAGGCATGAGCAGCAAGGTGGCAATGACATCTGCGCCTTGATGGAGGCCAGCAAGGCTAAAATTGCAGAGCAATTCTTTGAAGGAGTAGTCAGTTTGGTGGCTGCGTTTGAGCACGCGATATTCCAAGATCATGAAAATCAGGAATATCGGGGAAAGAAAGAGCAGTGTCAGTGATGCTAAGCCTGAATCCATGTCGCCTCCATAGGCACGTATACCCTTTGTTTTGCGTGGATATAAGTGACACTACATGAATGTAGGAGAAGCGACAAATTCGGTGTGGCAAAATGATAACAGCGATGAATGAGCTGGTTACGATTTCTTTAGCTTTTCCATGGCATTGGCCCATGGATCTGCAGGGGTGTTGTCGCCCGCGCAGAAGGTGTCTAGGTAAAGGTTTTCGACTTGTTCCTTTGCCCAAGGCGTGCGGCGCAAAAACTTCAGGCTAGATTTCACCGAAGGGTCATTCTTAAAACAGTTAATAGCAATCAGTTTACCAAGCTGTGCCCAGCCGTAATGGTCAACTAATTCATTAACGATTTGTTCAAGCTTAACGCCGTGAAGTGGGTTGTTAGGTTGCGCGTGCATAGTACTGCTCATCAATCATTGGAAACGGCAGCGACTCTGCCACAATGTGCGCCAGTGCGCAATAAATCGTGAGTGAAGAGAGTGTGGGACGTGTGTTTTTTTAAGGCAATAAAAAAGGAGCAAAGCGCTCCTTTTTCGAACTTTAGGTAAACTTTAACGACGCATTGAAAGTGTTTGGTCGCTGAATTGCGTCATGCGAAGGCGAGTTTTGATGTCTTCACATGCGCGCTGAACACTGAACGTTTCTTCGTTAGAAAGGTGGAAGGATAAAGTGCCAGTGAAACGGATGTCTTCACAAATGTCGGCCAATCCAACAAGGTCGCTCAATTTTGCATCTTTCGGATCTTTTAGCATTTTTTCATGCTGCTTCTGGATCTGAATTGTATAGATTTTGCTCGAATAAGTGTAAGAGGATAACGTCATCGCGATCATGGCAATCAGTAAAATTGCGGAAACGATAAAAAGTGGTTTTTTATTAGGCAAATCTGAAAACATGCGAACTTCTTATTGATGTAATTGTAGTTAATTCTCAACCGGAAGGAGAGTCTACTCTTCTAGGCATTCCCATCGCAAGTATCTTGCGTTTCATTTCACCTGCTTTTTGAGATGTTAATCCAAAAATGTGCGTTCTGATGCGTATTTGTAACCGTTGTGATTCGCAACGTTCGAATAATTAGGTTGTTACACACTTTTTTCAGGCGACATATTGCATGCAGTTAAGTATAATGAGAATCAATATCAACAAAGGCCTGTTTAATTATGTGCCAAGTTCTGATGATCGAACGTGTTGCGTCGCTGTGTGGTTGGGTCAGAACCACGTTTGCTCAACATGGTTGTAAGGTGACGCGAGTATTGCACGTAAAACAGGCGGAAATTGCGCTAAACCAATGCCATTTCGATTTGGTGCTGATTGCATCGGAGAACACAGCATTGTGTTTGCCCGATATAAAAGTGCTTCGTCATCAAACCGTCGCGCCGATGATTGCTCTGTTGCCTCCAGAATCTGAGTTTGATGATGCCTCCTTATACCAATGTGGTGTCGATAAGTGCGTGTCTAACAGCATCGACCGCACATCACTGTGGGAAGCGGCGCAAAGCGTGTTGAGCCAACCCGCTGAAGTGAAATTGAAAAGCACGATAGTAAGAAAGGACTGAACACCTGCGACGGAACGCGCTTGTCTTTGGCATGGCGACAAATCGTTGGAGTAAACCTCAGCGAATGAGAAAGTATGATAGGCGAGGGCGTGTGTTGGAATGCACGACGACCTCTGAATTGACGCATCTTGTTCTTGTTGGGGAATAACAATCGTCACTTATGCAATATAGCGCGGTATACTTGGCGAGTTTTTGTTACGCGCAACCATTTTACCCAGAGACTAGCACGACCATGACAATCAACCTGCGTATGGCATCATTTGTATTGATGACCTTGCCTTTTTCTCTTCATGCCAGCGAGCTTGATACGGCGACAGCCATTGAAGCGCAAACGACAAAATCTGCTGCAGCTTCCCAACAACGCATTGATACTAGCGCCATTACGTCGCTTCAACTCAAAGCGGACATAGCGCAACGCCAACAAGAAATCGAAAACCTCACTTTGTATCGCAATCACCTTCAAGCGCTGGTCGCAGACCAAAACAACGAAGTGAATAGCTTGAACCAACAAATCACCGATATAAAAGAGACCCGCAAAGGTGTGGTACCGCTGATGTATCGCATGATTGATGATTTGCAGACCTGGGTTGAGCAAGATTTGCCGATTAAATCGGAAACCCGCACGGCGCGTGTTGAAGCACTGAAAGCCATGATGGGACGCGCCGATGTGGCGGATGCGGAAAAATTCCGACAGATCCTCGAAGCCTATCTGGTGGAGTTAGCTTATGGCGGCAAAATGGGCTTGTACCAAGAAACGTTGAACATTGCGGGACAGCAACGCGATGTGGATGTTCTGCACCTTGGTCGTTTATCGCTGGTCGCGCGCAGCCTTAATGGTGAAGCATTCTGGTATTTTGATGCGCCGACGTCGTCTTGGACAGCGGTGGATGCCAGTCAAAATGAAGATTTGGCCTTTGCCTTTAAAGTGGCAAATCAAAGCGTTGCGCCAACACTACTGACATTGCCACTGACGGTGTCGCCTTCTCTCGCGGGGGCACAACAATGAGCCGAATGAAACGCACACTCATCGCCGCGCTTTTTCTTAGTGCACTTCTTTCTTCGTTACCGGCATTGGCTGATTTGGTCAGCGACACCCATGTGGCTCAGCAGCAATCAAATGCGCACAATGTGGCGCGTGAAGCAGGGTTTGAAGAGACCGAGCAGAGTTTAAAAGCACAATTGGCCGCGTTGGATGCGCAACATGCTGCGCTAGAAATGGAAACCCAAACGCTAAGCGATACCTTTAGCGATAATGAACAGTATTTAGCCGAGCTTGATGAATCCCTGCGCTTGGAAACAGGCACCTTGGGTGAGCTTTTTGGCGTGCTTCGTCAATCTAGTCGAGAGCTGAAAAACGAACGTGTGGATGCACCTGCCGCCATTGGTCAGGCTGATTACGATGCGGCACTTGATCTGATTTTGGATGCGAAGACCTTACCGTCGCTGTCTGCGTTGAACACGGTTTGGCACGGCATGCAGGAAGAATTAGAAAATGGACGCGTGATTGCGCCATTGATGCTGAATGTACGCGATGTCGAAGGTGTGGTCACGGAACGTGCCGTCACACGCTTAGGTAACATTGGGCTGGTGGATCAACATGGCTACCTTGGCTGGAACAGTGCAAAGCTGCAAGCTAACCTGTTGCCTGTTCAACCTGAACATGGCCTGACATCGACCTCGCTGGCGCAAACTCAAGCGGGTGACAGCGTGATCCTCGATCCGACACGTACCGAGTTACTCAACCAACTTGCCTTTACCCCTACTTTGAGCGAACGGTTCGCGCAAGGCGGGCTTGTTGGAAAAATCATCGCCGTGTTGTTGTTTGTTGGCCTTGCGATCAGTGCGGTTCGCGGTGTGTCTTTGTTCCGCGCACGCGTCGCGATTCGCAAGCAAATGAAGCACCCAGAAAAGGCTTGTGATAACCCATTGGGTCGCATTCTCTCTGTGTATCAACAAGCGCCAAACCGTTCATTAGATGCGCTTGAACTTCACCTGCTTGAAGCCATTGTTGATGAGCAACAGGGCTTTGAAAAAGGTCTGTCAATGCTCAAACTGCTTGCAGCCCTCGCGCCTATGTTGGGTCTGTTGGGCACAGTGACAGGCATGATTGAAACCTTCCAAGTGATCACCCAGTTCGGTAACGGCGACCCAACCGTGATGGCGGGTGGCATTTCGATGGCGCTTATCACCACAGTACTGGGCCTTGTTGCTGCAATGCCATTGCTATTGGCGCATAACGTATTGAGCACGCAAGCGGAAACCTTGCGCGGTACGCTAGAGAAAGTCGGCATTAGCTTGGTCGCACAGCAGTCTGATCTGGCTGATATCACGGTGACCAAGGCAATCGCATGACCGAGCTAGGCACCGAACTGAGTAACGAACTAGCAACAGTGGCTACTCAACCTCTCGCGGCTGGCCTGTTTGACGGGCAGCTCTTTGAGCAAGGTTGGCAATCCCTTTCTCTGTTTATGCAGCAGGGTGGCCCCATACTTTGGGGTTTGGCGCTGGTCGGCGCCGCGAGTTGGTTGGTGGTGATCGAACGGCTGATTTATGTATTCAGTGTGTTTCCGAAACAGGAAAAGCACTGGATTGAACAGTGGCGTCAGCGCAAAGGTCAACGTGAATGGGCATCACGCGCCATTCGCGATGGCTGGTTGTTTGAAGCGCATGTGTCACTGCACCGCAACCTCAATTTACTCAAAGCATTGGTGTCACTGTGTCCCATGCTGGGGCTATTGGGCACCGTCACGGGCATGATCACTGTGTTTGATGTGATGGCTGTGCAAGGAACGGGAGAGCCGCGCTTAATGGCGGCGGGCATTTCAATGGCAACCCTTCCAACAATGGCGGGCATGGTTGTGGCGCTTGCGGGCATGTTCGCGCAAGCCCGAATTTCTAAAATTTGTGAGCGCCGTGAAGCGTCGCTGATGAAAGCATTAAGGAGTCGCTCGTGAGGTTTCAGCGTGCGCAAAAAAATCGTGAAGATGCTCAAATCGATCTCACGTCGATGCTCGACATCGTCTTTATCATGCTGATTTTCTTTATCGTGACGAGCTCGTTTGTGCGTGAATCCGGTGTGGATGTAAACCGTCCTTCTGCCAGCAATGCTTCTGCCAAAGCCAGCGCTGGTATTTTCGTGGCGATCACCGCCAACAATGACATCTACATTGATCAGCGTGTCATTGATGCAGAACGTGTCGAAGCAACGCTAGAGCGCCTGCTGATACACCAACCCGAAGCATCTTTAGTGATTCAAGCCGATGAACACGCCTATAACGGCACTGTGGTCACGGTGATCGATGCCGCTAAAAGTGCGGGTATTGCCAATATTGCATTGGCGGCGGAGCAACCCTAATGTCACGTTGGGTTATTGCACTGCCTTTGGCGATTGCGTGTGTGTCTGGCTTGTTTCTATTGATGGCAGCCATGGTGACACCCACAACGTTTAAAGACGATGAAAACAAAAGCGGCATGGTGTTTGATTTGGTGATGCAAGAGCCTGAAATGGAACTGAATCGACGCCAGCGCGACGTACCACCTAAGCCGGAAGAACCGCTAGAGCCTATGTCTCAGCCTGCACAAGCAGCGGCGCCTCAAACGCAGACACAGACCTTGTCTTCTCCGCTCCCTCAGTTATCGTTTGATATGCAGGTAGAAGGGATAAGCATTTCAGCGCCAACGTTTGAGCAGCCTGTGGTGGCAGAAAGTGCGGTGGGAGAGATTGCCGATGTCAGCCTAGCCGCGCCGATAGCATCAGATTTGGATGGCACCTCGAATCAACAAGCCATGCCGATGTATCGCTCAGAGCCGAGCTACCCTGCGAAAGCGCTGCGTCGCCGCATTGAAGGGTATGTGGTGATCCGTTTTACCATTGATGAAACCGGGCGTCCGCAAGATTTAGAAGTGGTGGAAGCCTCGCCGAAGCGCGTTTTTGAACGTGATGCCATGCGTGCTCTGAAGCGTTGGAAATACCAACCAAAACGCCTTGACGGTAAAGCCATCAAGCAACCGAATCAAACAGCAAAAATAGAGTTTAAGTTAGCCAAATGATGTGTCGTCGCACCTTCTCATTGTCAAACGCCATTCGCTGCGTGTGTCTCGCTGTCGCGCTATGTTCAGCGCCGTCGTTTGCTGCACAATTGTCGCAAGGCACTGTGCTAAAAGTACAGAAAGCGTTCGCGTTTCAAGAGAAGGAAGCGTGGCGTGATGCCATTGCTGTACTGCGAGAAATAGAAACCAAGAAAGCCTACGATCGCGCTTACGTTGATCGCATGCTGGGTGTGCTGTATTGGCAAACAGACGATGTGAACACCGCGATGCGTTTTCTGGATAAAGCGGTCAAAAGCGATGCGTTGTCGGATGACGAAATGCGTTCAGCACAACGTATGCTTGCGGATTTGTTCTTGTCCAGTGGCAACTATAAATCGGCCGCATCGCTGTATTCACAGCTGGTGAAAACCGCCAAAGACAAGAAAGAGTCAGCAGAATTGTGGTTGCGTTTGGCTCAGGCGAATTATCAACGCAAGGCTTGGAAAAGCACGTTGACCGCTATCAACAAACACCTTTCTTTGACCTCGCCTGATACGGTGTCAGCGCTTTCAATCAAACTGGGCGCAGAACTTCAACTGTCCCGTTGGAAGCGTGCAAATAGCACCCTGGAACACCTCATCGCCCTCGAGCCTAAAAAAAAGGTGTGGTGGATACAACGCGCAGGCAACTACCAACGTTTAGATCAGCCTGAGAATATGTTGAGCACGCTGCTGCTTGCTCAGCGTGAAGGCATTGAACTGACCACGTCAGAGAAAAGAACCATCGCGCAGCTTTATGCGCAAAAAGGCGTGCCGGAAAAAGCCGCGTTAGTGTTAGACAGCTTACCCGCCTCAGAACAAGATGCAGTGACCTTGTCGCAAAGTGCTTCTTACTGGCAGCTTGCCAAAGAGTGGAATAACGCGATTGCCGTATGGAAGAAAGCGGCAAAAGCCGATAACACGTACCGTTGGCAATTGGCGCAACTTCAAGTGCAACAAGGGCTTTATTTCGAAGCCCTGTCGAGCTTGAACAAAGTGACATCGCCAGAGAAAAAAGCCTCTGTAGAAATGTTGCGTGCCACGGCGTACGACAAACTGGAGCAAACCGACAATGCTTTGCTTCATGCCAAGCGCGCACACGATCTTCTTCCATCATCAAAAAGCGAAAGTTGGTTGAACTACCTGACTCAGAAACGAAAAATGGCCAAGGTTTCAACACCCCCTCAAGTGCACTAAATACGCAGTAACATTTATTGTGCCGTTCTCCCTTTTTATTGGTTGATAATAGCGTCAATACCGCCGTATTATCCTTGCCTCATCTTTCAAGAACCCCACTTTTACTGGGGTTGTTAGGTGAATACTCGGCCACAAGAGAAGCGTACCTTCTCAGCCGGTTAAGGAAAACACGCGAAAGGGCAACATTGCTCACTCGTATTATCAAGAGAACACGCTGAATGACGCTAGACCTGATCACCGACATCCTTGGTTGGACATCGGTTGCTTTCTATATTTCTATCACCATCTTCAACACCATGAAGTTTACCCGTTTTGCCGCGTTTGGCTCTGCCGCTAACGACACGCTGTGGGCATTTTTGATGGGCTGGTGGCCAAAAGTCATTCTCAATCTCTCTGTTGCTTCCTTGAACACCTATCGCTACGCGAAGGATTTCACCTCAGCGCCTAAGTCGGTGATCATGGGGCTAGGCGGCGCGATGGCGGCGGGTATTCTTTATATCGTTTATGTTGCTGTATCAGGCTTCATCGCGGATCCCACGTTGGCAGTGGCGCTTCAATTCGCCGATTTAGGTGTGATTCTCGCTGCGTTGTACATGACTACGTTGACCAACTACCGCAAGCTGATGCTACTTTCTGGCTTCATCGGTATGGCGGCTTACCATGGCAACGACCAAATGATGATCATCAAAGCACTGGTTATCGGCATCATGACGTACAAGCTGCTTTTCGATAAATCACAGAACGAAGAAACTGTAACGCCGCGTAAGCCACGCAGTTTGACGCGATAAAACACAAAAACGGCACTGCGAGCAGTGCCGTTTTTTTATCAGAGCGACTTAAATATTGTCGACACCTGATAACGCTGTGCTGGATATTGAAGAAATACATGCATTAACAGTGGTAAATACGCCCTCGGTATTTAGAATACGCGTATTGAAATCGATAACGACTTAGAGTGACCTTATGCTTCGTGATTACACCTTTGAATGTCTCGTAACCATGCCTCGCCATGAACTGGAAGAGTTTAGTGCTCGAATCATAAGTAAAATGGTGCCAGAAGACGTAATGAGTGAAATTTTCACGTTTGAGCAAGAGGAAATAGACAGCGAAGAACGTTTGTTCTCGGCACGTCTCGACGCCATGCTGCGCATGACAGCAATTGCACTCAATGAAACGCAACAAGCGTTTGATGAATCAGAAAACGCCAAGCAAAACAGCGAAAGGATGACGCGATTGATCCTTTGGCATTTCTACGCGATTTCGTTTCGCTTGGAACAAGCCATTTCTCTTGAAACCCATTGCGAACACGTTGAAGCATTGCTGAAAAACGCACCAACGGATGTATTTGCATGGGTCAAAACCCTCACTGAACTGCTTCACACCTATGCAGAAATCAGCGAGAAGCAAAACCCACAAGGGTGAGTAAATCGCTGGGGTAATTCCCTTAGAGCTTGTAGAAACGGCACTGGTATCAGTGCCGTTTTTTTGTGTCTGGGGGGATAAGGACTGGGTTGTTTTTGTCGGGTGGACGACACTTGTTGCCAAGTGCCGTCTCCCTAAGAACCGTACGTGCAACTTTCACTGCATACGGCTCAAGCCTCCACAAAGGCATCGTTTGATACCCAGCAACTTATAACGCAGCCAGAGCAGGATCTTTCCAAGTGTTGCGGACTAATAAAATCAGGTACACCAAAAAGACTGGGCAATGCAGTATGGAACTGAATATGAATGTTATCCAGTAGACGGTTACGTTCCCAATAGTGTGCAGAGAGATAAAGTGCTTTCTGGGGGGCACCAGCACATTTAATCGGCATTGGGGGTTGAGTGAAAACCGCTTTTCCCTTTTTGAGCTGTTTTACTGATTCCCAGGTGTAGGGTGAGAGATCAACATGGTAGTTAGACGTAACACCATTACTGCCGAGCGTACTTTTTAACCCTTCAATTGCATCCCAATCCAGTGTTAAACCGGGGCTTACCACTAGATATTTGTATTCCACTAACTTGCCATCATCCAGCGTGACCGTGTTTTGGTCTGGTGTAAAAGCTCTGACTGCCTGTTTTATCCATTTTGCTGATTTGGGAATGACAGCGGCTGTTTCTCGCTCCGTTTGGCTAAAATCAAATACCCCCCCGCCAACAAGTGTCCAGCCAGGTTGATAAAAATGGTTCTCTGATGGGTCAATGATAGTGACATTCAGCTCGGGATCACGTTTCAGAAGACTGGAGGCCGCGGCAATGCCGCCAGCGTCAGCACCAACGATTACTACATCGTAAGTCGCCATAGCTTTGTTAGTTTGCGTTTCCATGAGATGTTCTCCATTGCTGTTCTGGGGATAAGAGCATAGCAATGGAAACCTTTCACTAAAGTCAGAAATACTAGGCATGCGGAGTAGGGAAATTTGTGCGGAAGAAAGTGAAATAAATGCTAAGACAGTCACCATTAGAGAAAATCAACCGCTCACTTGGCGATAACTCGTGGTTATAAAATCAGGTTTATCAAAAAGGCACCCAAGCGACTCAATTCACTGGATTCCGCCTCAAATCTGACGCGATTTGGGAACGTGAGACAGCACAAAAACAGGCGATAGCCTGCTAGTAGATAAAATTGGCGTGAGGAGAAGGTTTAGCCGCTAGGCAGTCTAAATCCTGAAATGCGTTTTCGGCTTAGTTGAAGTAATGCAGCTTTGATGGCGACATCGCTACCCACTAGCCTGCCGCGTTCAATTTGGGTGCAGGCTTTGAGTCAATCAGCCGAGTCAAAACCAAGTCTTGAAAGTATGGATGGTAGCGTACTGCTGATGTGGCCTCGCTTTTCATCACGGATTTGCCTTCCTGTCCATTCGCGTCTGTGCTCGACGTTCTTGTCAGCGTGTTTGTCAAAGCCACATAGAAATGACCGTCGAACACAACGGGAAACACGGTGATAGTAGGGCGTTACTGATATATTAATCAGTGATGAACGGGCTGTCGTCATGAAAGAGGCCGAGAGTTTGTTATATCCCAACGCTACATGGGTTTAAGAGAGCCGTCGCCTCGGGTTCGGTGATTTATGGGGCCCGACTCATTGGAATGAAACTGACAGGTTTATCTTTTTCTTGAAGTGACTGTCCTCGTTTTCCTGGTCCTCGTTTTCCCCGTCAAAGTCATTAGCATTAATGATGGCAACCATGCCCACAGCCAAACAATGTCAAGGCAGTAATCGCTAATTTTTTATTGACTTATTTCTTCTTATTTAAGCTCAACAATCGGCGCAAGAATAGTGATTTTTTAAGAAAAAGAAGGCGCTTTACTTAGCTTCACCTTGCTTTACGCCTGGTCAAATTGAAGGAACTGCTTCGCCGTTTTGGAAGGTGCTTCAATCATTGGCAGATGGCCTATATCCTTCATCACTTGCACTTCTGATTGAGGTGCTAATTTGCCAAGGATATCAGCACCGGCTACATGCAGGACACGATCATTGTCTCCCCAGATAATCAGTGTTGGTTTCTCGAAGCCTACGAGTACCGTATCTAGCGGCACAGTGAAATGGACTTGTCCATCTGTGATATGGTGGATCTGCTGGAAGATCTTGCTGTTAAGTGGGAAGCTGGCTTCTGCCCGCTTAGCGAGTTCTTTGATCATTACCTCTGGGATGAAGGGTGGCCTGTGAAATGCAAACGCCAAAAGTTCTCTATATTGCTTGGCATCGCCTACCAGTTCAGCGGGGCGTTCTTGCTGGCGCAACATGGTAAACATCTCACTGTCTGGCGAGGTTGCCACGCCTAGTGGGTTCAGAAGCCACAAACTTAACACTTGATCAGGGTGCTCCACCGCGTAGTTCCCCGCAATATAACCTCCCATAGAATTACCGCCAATGTGAAACGCCGATAAGCCAATAGACGCTGCAAATGCTTTAAGGCGTGCCACCTGAGCAGGCACATCGTAGTTTAATTCAGGTTGTTTCAGGCTATCCCCAAACCCTGGCAGATCCGGCGCTATCACCTGGTACTTACTAGTGAGGTGTTTCGCCATTCTTACCCAGTTGTCTTTGTCTGCGCCAAAGCCGTGAAGCAACAGAAGTGGCGTACCCGATCCACCTTCCAGATAGGCAATTTCGCCCTCTTCAATCTCCGATGTTTTTAAAGTCAAACCCGATATTCTTCGCTCTACTGCAATGCCAAGCTCGAATAGCTTTTCTGGTGGGGTCATTCGGTAAGCGACAAACCCAATGAGTATCAGTACTCCGATGAAATAAAGCATGATGAAACCTTCCCTGTAGAGAGTGGCAGACCGGTATTTCCTTCCCGATCTAATGTAAAGTCTGAAAATGAGGGCCAGCATCAAGCCAAACGGTAAGTAAGAAACAATGGCCCTGAACTGATTCCAACGGTTCCCGTTGGGTTCAAAAGCCTCGCTTGCATCATTCGTTTGCTCCCATTATGTCCAGATTTAGGCGTTGAATCTGGTTTTTTTGAGGTAACTGCCTTTGTTTTCTTCTTGAACCTCACCTTTTCACATGCGCACAACGCCAGTGACGGTCGCTGGTGTTTTGGTGTTTGTGTATTGATTCCGCATCACAACACTAAAGAATCATTGTAGACCCGTCATGTACCCCAGCTGTCCTTTGAATATTTATCTCTCAAATAATATGCCGACTGAAGCATCACACCAATGAATATCTTGAAGACAGCCATCTTTATAGTTGTGATTTTTTGCAGTAGATATTTTGCATTCGGGGTCGGCATGTTTCTGTTCTTTCAACCCTAAAACACCTGTTTACCGCTTCTTTTGATCCTCCCGAACAGCAAAGTGGAGGGTGTATCAGATAGTAGATATCAACACATTAAAGTGTGGTGTAATGTTATAACGTAACATTTACTAAGCTGCACTGAGGCAGCATCGAGTTGAACATTGCAAACGATATTTATCCCTTGTCATTGGTTGTTAAATCTCTAGGAAGGAAAGACGATGATCCGAACAGAAAAAGTGCCTGTCACTGTGTTAACTGGTTTCCTTGGTGCAGGGAAAACAACATTATTAAATCGAATCCTCACTGAGAAGCACGGGCGTCGCTATGCCGTCATTGTTAACGAATTCGGTGAAGAAGGCATTGATAACGATTTGGTGGTTGATGCTGATGAAGAAGTGTTCGAGATGAACAACGGATGCATATGCTGCACGGTGCGTGGTGACCTCATCCGAATCCTTAGCGGGTTGATAAAGCGCGCTGATCAATTCGATGCGATCATTGTAGAGACAACGGGTCTTGCTGACCCAGGCCCCGTGATTCAGACATTCTTTGTCGACCAAGATGTGGCGGATTGCACGCGGTTAGATGCCATTGTGACAGTGGCAGACGCAATTCACCTTGAGTCTCAATTAGCTGAACATCATGAAGCTGACGAGCAACTGGCTTTTGCGGATGTCGTCTTGCTCAACAAAACGGACCTTGCGGGAGCTGGCGACGTTGAACACGTTGAAGCGCGTATTCGCAAAAGCAATCCTTACGCAAAAATCATTCGAACGGCCCGCTGTGATGCCCCTCTTGACGACATTATTGGCTTGGAAGCCTTCAGCCTGGATCGTGTGCTGGAGTTTGAGCCGGACTTTTTAGCGTCTGAACATGCTCATGAGCACGATGATAATGTGACTAGCGTTTCTTTCACAACAGATACTCCCCTTGATCTTGAAAAATTCCAACGCTGGTTTGGTCGCCTTTTACAAACACGCGGTCAGGACATTTTACGTTCAAAAGGTATTCTTGATTTTGAAGGGCAAGAAGAACGGTATGTTTTCCAAGGGGTACACATGCTGATGGACGGCTCCATGATGGGGGCTTGGCCTGAAGACAAGCCCCGCAATTCGAGAATGGTGTTTATTGGACAAAACCTAAACAGCATGGGACTGAAGGAGGGGTTTGACGCATGCAAGATAAAATAGCCCCTAGCCTAAGGGACGGGGAATCTCTTCAGCACGAAGTCGGGGAAACGTACCTTGAGAACCGAGGTATTCGCCTCGAATTTGGTGCATCGGTGACTGGCGCCGCTTCGGTGGGTGATGGCGTTGCTGCAGGTTTCGGCAACGGGATAATCGCTTTCTTTGGATTCGAAGAGGAACCTGCGTTAGTTAAAGCGCATGAGAGCGTCGTTCTCTGCTTAGCCACGGATGGTGAAAGCGTGCTGAGCGGCGGCGATGATGGGCGCTTTTTACGGGTATCGCCTGATGGCAGCATTCAGGAGATCGCGACGTTTGGTACTAAGTGGGTGGATTGCGTGGGGGCAACACGCGATTGGTTTGCTTGCTCGTCAAGTCGGACGGTTTACCTTTGGTCTGATGAACAGTCTTCCCCTATTTTGTTGGCGCATCCGAGCACCGTGGGAGGGATTGCCTTCGACAAACAGGGGGAGCAATTGGCTGTTGCTCACTATGGTGGTGTTACCCTCTGGACCTATAAAAACGCGGAGTGGACATCGTTGCTTTTACCTTGGAAGGGCGTCCATGGTGACGTTGATTTTAGTCCTGACGGGCGTTTTTTGATGACGCTGATGCAAGAGAAAGCCGTCCACGTATGGCGCTTGTCAGATGGTGCCGATCTTGAAATGTCAGGGTATCCCAAAAAAGTGAAGAGTTTTAGCTGGGTGGGTGAAACGCCATACCTCGCAACGTCTGGCACGGATGAAGTGATTTGTTGGCCGTTTGATGGCAAAGATGGCCCTTTGAGGCGTTCACCTGTTTGCATTGGCCGACGTGCTGACCAAGTCGTGACGTGTGTACACGCTTTTTCTAAGGATAAAGGTGTGTTGGCGGGATACCGAGACGGTGCGGTTTTCCTCGTTATGCTAGACGAGACCGATGATGCCTTCATATTGAGGCGACCAACGGATGCTGAGGTGACAGTCATTGTGCTTACTGAGTCTCTTTCCCATATGCTAATAGGAGACGCAGCAGGTAATGTTCTATGGGCTCCATTGTGAACTGATCGTGTTCTTATGGCGTGTCATGGATATGCGCTCTCTTCACCTCACCGAGAGGTCCCCATAGCCTGAAGTCATTAAAGTGTATGCTTGCAGCAATAAATGTGACGGCGTAACAAATGGTGTTACGCCTTCACCAATCCACCTTTCACCATATCCGCACATCGGTAGCATTTTTCATCGCCACAATGGGTGATGGTTGGTGTTGTTTTGATGGCATTGGCGCAGGTTTGCACCAGTGCTTGCAAGGGATAAGCCGTCCACGTGCTTTGTCCTACCTTGGCTTGCTGTGATATCTCGGTGAGCAAGGGGGCAAATTTGTTAAAACCCTCAGAGCAACTTCCCACTGACGTTTCGACAATGCCGCGTGTGTAAGTTTTTGCCCAGCGCCTCAGAAGGTTTCTTCCCGCAAGTTGTTCAGCATAGTGAATGGGGGTGAGAGGCACGCCCATTGAGATGACAAGCGCATCTTTGGCCTCATCGCATGCATACAGGCCGTAGATATCATCATTGGTTTGTTTCGACAATATGGCTTCCGCGTGAGGACCTAATGCTGCATAGCTACAAATGGGGTGGGTGCTACGGATACGGTCTGGACGGTGAAGCAAGGCTTTAGAAATTGCCCCCATACTGGGTTCAAGTCGGTTTTCTTCGCCGCAGAAGGTCACGGTGTCTTCGAGTTGCAGCTCACCGCGGTATCCGTTTTGGCGATACGGGTCACCGTTGGGTGGAAGGCAAAGTGTGTCGTAATTGAAGGTGGGCACCACGAGGGTACATCCTGCTTCAAGCAAGGCATCGAACAAGGTATCCGGCCCACCATCAAGGTGGCCGAATGATCGAATGGAAGAGTGAACAAACAGTACGTTGTTCTCAAGTGCCAGTGCCTTGATGGCGTGCTGAACATCACTTTGCGTTGTGGTCACGGCGTTGCCTCTTTGTTCGTTGCTTTTGATGTCTCTGTCTGGAGCAGCGTCAATAAATGCTCAAGACGGCTTGTACTTTGATTCATACCACCTGGACGATAGTTGTTTGTCCACAGATCGCGGTACGTGCGGATCATTGGCTTCAACTCTTGAATGAGCGCAGCCTTTCTATCGTCAGCAAATTGTTCGACAAGGCGATGATCTTCTTGTTCATAACCTTGTGCAATAAGACAAGCAAGGCGCAACGCATCTACCGTCCAGCGCAGCTCTTTGGATAATGGAGACGAGAGGTCTTCGAGCTTCTCTTGCCACAGGGCCAGTTCATTCAGTGCGGTATTAACCGTGTTCGTCTCTATCCCTTTGGCGCGTTTGATGTGGCGACGTGAGGCTTGATCAAACAGGAAAGGACCAAAGAAAGCGCAATTCGGTGTTTCAATGCCAGTCCTCGAGTAGAGATCTTGAAGTGCAATCAGTGCATCACATTCTGTTTGGGTGATATCTGGATAGAACCAAGAAATGGCAGCCATGACATCGTTGTCTTTTTGGTGCATTTCTCCCCATGCCATTGCGCCACCAAAGGCATAAGCGGGGATCGGCATGGAGAATTGCTGGCCGTGCCCCATGTCTCCCCACTCCGTCACCATGTAGCCTTTCGCACCGAATTTCTTCGCCGACTTCGCGGCTTTACGCATGTGGGTGACGGCCGCATTCCAACGCCCAGACACGGACGCAAAGCAGCCCGTGGAAACCGCGACATGGAAAGGGTAGCCAAACAAGGCAAGTTGCTTATGCTCAGCATCAAATGGGTGGTCGGGTTCGTAACCCCAGTTAAGCAGCGTGAGATCGTCAGGTAACTGGCTGATGAGGTTTGGGTAGCGGAAGAGCATGTCGCTGAAGATCTGGCAGCGTTTGCCATGCTTGTTCGCAATGGCGAGCACTTTTTGTAAGTAGTTTAAATAGACTTTTCCTTTGCCGAATATTTCACATGCTGATTTGCTGGCGCCGACACCCAAATCCATGGTTTCGTCAAAGTTGATGTTTAGCGTGTTGCTGGAAAAATTCGGCACGAGTTCGGCGATCAGTTCGTCTACAAAGGCTTCAGTTTGCGGACTGATTGGGTTTAACCCAAATGACCCAGGACGGTGATCGCCGCGTTGATCTTTAAAGCCGGTTTTCTGTTCGGCAAGGTGCTTGTATTCGGGGTGGTTTAGCCACTTTTCCATGTGGCCAAAACAGGCTTGGTTTGCGACAAGCTCGATCCCTTTGTGACGACAATATATATCGATGTCACGAATGTCTTCCGCGGTCATCGGTGTGTAGTCGCGCCACACCGTCTCGTGCTTTTTATACGCAAAGGTATGTTCAGTATAGAGTTGGAGCTGGTTGTATCTGAGCGCACTCCAATAATCGATAAGTCGCTTGAGCGCGGGTAGGGTTGGCACGCGATCTCGGCTGATATCCAGCAAAATGCTGCGCGCTGAAAAATCCGGCCAATCTTCGATGACAAAGTCGAATTTCAATTCAGCGTCGTTTTCGATCAATTGGTTGAGCGAGAGATGCCCGTATCTCAAACCATGCAGGTCGGCGTAAGCAAGGTTCAACCCACAAGAGGAATAGCTCAGTCGATACCCTTGCTCTGGCAAAGAAGGATCGTGGATATAGGTTAAAAGCGCATGTGATGAACGTGCTTCATAGTCTGTTGGACAACCGCGCAGCACGTTCGCTATACGAAATCGCTGTGCTGAAAATCCCTCATTAAAGCGTTTGGGAGCGGGGAATATCAAATCCATCTGACATGGTCCTTGTCATTCACATTAAATTGAAACATTGCCGTTCTCTGCTAAGCGTAAGCTTTCGGCCAGCCTGAGTTCGGGGGTTAATAGCTTTTGCCACGCCATGGCTGCTGCGCCCATGGCTGCGGCTTGCGGGCCTAGAATCGAAAACTCAATATTGGGTTTCACGATGTAAGAACCTGCCAACGCGTCACTGTGTTTACGCATTGATGAAGCGAGCTCCGAACCAAATGACATGCCATTTCCACCGATGACGATGCGCTTAATGCTCATTAGGCTACATAGGTTAACGGCAAGCTCGGAAAATTCTTCAATAATGACACTCGGCGTTGGTTCTGCACCTCGCATCAACTCTTGACTGTTAAATTGTCCTGCCATGTGTTGTTCGCCGTAAAATAATTGGCGATTGAGTACCACGCCTACCCCAATACCAAGGCGGTGATAGTGCTCACGGGCATGGTGGGTAGAGAGCAACACATACAAAAAATGATTATAGGGCAGGCTGCGTTGTTGCATGAGCTCCCCCCACGCCCCGCAGTTGGCATCATTATCAATAAATACAGGGTAGGGCACATGACGTTTAAACAGCGGTGCAAAATTGATGCTCGAGCGCACATTGAGTGAGTGAGAGAGCTGGAGTTGGCATTTTTCGGGGTCTACAAGGCCGGGAACGCCAACACCAATCGCGAGAATACGTGGAAAAAGCGCTTCAATGTCTTTAATGCAGGGGAGAAGCGCATCAAGCACGGCATCATCTATCGATATTTGCGTATCGATGGGTAGCATATCGTGGTAGATGACTTGTCCGAGCAAGTTGACGACGGAAACTTTGAGTGTGTCTGAATTCACATCAACACCGATAACCACACCAAATTCGGGGTTGAAGACCAAAGACACTTTAGGCCGACCGCCTTTGCCAGAGACGATCTGTGGCTGCTCTAAAATCATACCGATATCGAGGAGGTGGTTGACGGTTTTTGTCACAGTTGATTTATCGAGTCCAAGCTTTGACGCCATTTCAATGCGAGAGACCCCAGGCGATTGCCATAGCGAATTAATGATCCTCGCGGTGCTGTGTGTTCTGCTAAGCCTGATCGTCAAAATGGGTTAGTTTCCATAAGCAACTTAATAGTCGTTATCTTATTGATAAAAGTATGAAAAACAACCTCGTTCACGGAATTCAAAGCGGGGTTCACTCTTTTTTATTTCATTGTTGAAGTGAGTCGAAAGCCTGGTGCAAAAAAAAGAAATTGAGCGATGAAGGATAAAAGTTTTACGCGGAAACTATCGAGACAGTCAATTTGTTGGCATTCAACGCATTTGATGATTTGTTGCTCGCATACTTGCTGCTTAGTAGTCCCTGCGAGATACTCGCCTCATGACTAAGGAATGGTTTGTCTTTGTTGCGTCAACAAAGACAAAGGGGAATACATGAACAAAAACGTATGGTTGTTGGCGCTATGCCAAGCCCTTCTTATGAGCGGAAACATCGTGCTTATTTCCGTCAACGGCCTGATTGGACAATCACTATCTCCTCATGACAGCTGGGTAACTTTACCCGTTTCGACACAGTTTGTAGGCTTGATGATGGCCACCATTCCCGCCTCGCTGATCATGGCTAAAATAGGCCGCAAAAACGGCTTTATGCTTGGCAATGTGATTGGTATTTTTGGGGCGCTATTGTGCGTGTATGCCCTTGGGCAAAGTGCATTTTGGTTATTTTGTTTCAGCACCATGCTTTTGGGGATTGGCATTGGTTTTGGCACGTTATACCGGTTTGCAGCCATTGAAGTGAGTGCGCCTGAAAGCCACGACAAGGCGATTTCATTGTCAATGGCGGGTGGTGTGCTTGCCGCCGTGCTCGGGCCTAATCTTGCCATCGCGAGTCAGCATTGGTTGCCTGGCACCAATTTTAGTGGCGCATTTATTGGTATCACCGCGTTGTATGTGCTCTCGTTGGTGGTGCTTCAATTTATTGGTCTTCCTCCCGCGGCGCCTGAAAAGCATCAATCGAAACAAAGTCCTGTGGTCGATATTCTGCGAGCACCGGGCTACATGCTGGCGGTGTTTGCTGCCGTCATTGCTTATGCCGTCATGAACCTATTGATGACGGTAACGCCGATTGCGATGCACAAGCATGGTTTCCATTTTGAAGCCGCGGCGCTGGTCATTGAATGGCATGTGCTGGGCATGTTCCTCCCTTCTTTCTTTACGGGCTCCCTGATTGGAAAGATAGGTACACGTATGACCATCATGCTGGGGAGTTTACTGTTTATCGCCAGTATCTTGGTCAACCTGAACGGTGTGACAGAGTGGCACTTTAGGGTCGCGCTGGTGTTGATCGGGATTGGTTGGAATTTTATGTTCATTGGCGCAACCAGTCAGCTTACTCAAACCTATTTGCCGCAGGATAAGCCTCGAGCCCAAGCCATGAATGAGTTTGCGGTGTTTGGCTGTGTGACGCTGACTGCGCTTTTAGCTGGGAATTTGGAGGCTTCGATGGGATGGCAGTCGCTGAACTTACTGTTGTTGCCTTTTGTCTGTGTTGTTCCGGTTGTTTACCTTTTCTTTACGCGTAACCCTCAGGAATTAAGGGCGAAATAACATTCTTCTTTCAGGTGGTTTTTCTGGTGCTATCTTTACCCTTACTGCGCTAAGTCGTTAAGGAGTGCAACATGGAATTGGAAAATCAATTTGGTGAGAAACTGCATCTCGCCGACGATCTGACACTAAAAGAAATGGTGGATATGGGCTTGCTGGTGGTGCTGGCAGACGAGAACGACGAGAGTGAGAACTGCTGGATCCCCACAGAGCCTTTTGAGTGAATGACCTTTAAAAACAACATGTAGAA
Source organism: Enterovibrio sp. (assembly GCA_042096095.1). Lineage (GTDB taxonomy): Bacteria > Pseudomonadota > Gammaproteobacteria > Enterobacterales > Vibrionaceae > Enterovibrio. The sequence goes on along the minus strand of JBELME010000005.1, from coordinate 10,631 downwards.
AGCCTCTGATTGAATGAATCAGAGGCTTTTTTGATCGTCTGTATCGGCTGCTGAGCGCCAGCCATTCGTTTTTCCTGTTGCTTTCATCGAAATAACCCACTGTAAATGAACGAAATTTTCTGCCTATACTCCCAGACAGGTTGCTGACAGGAGGTGATAGGATGAAAGCGATAGGCAATGCCTTATTCATTACTTCAATGCTTGGGTTGTCTTGGAACACCTCCGCAGCAGAGCCCTTGCAAGATCTTGCCAATGCGTTGTTTGGCCCTCTGCCAGAGACAATGCCAGGCAGTGAATTGGATACGCCAGAGCGGGTTGCTCTCGGCAAAGCCCTGTACTTCGAAACCGCACTTTCCGCCACTGACAATCAATCGTGCAATACTTGCCACAACCTTTTAGAGGGGGGATCGGGCACTGAGCCTCTTCCGGTGTCTGTGGGTGCGCTCGGCAAGTTAGGCACGCGCAATAGCCTCACAACGTGGAACGCTGGCTTTCAGTTTGCTCAGTTTTGGGATGGGCGCGCCAAAGATCTCGCTGAGCAAGCACGAGGCCCAATCACCAACCCGATTGAAATGGGTTTGTCTTCAGAAGAAGAGGCCATTGAGAAGCTTAAAGACAAGGGTTACCAAGACGCGTTCGCTGCCGCCTTTCCCAACGCAGATGATGCGATGACCTTTGATCATTTGGCGGAATCCCTTGCCGCGTTTCAACGCACCTTGGTCACCGAAGACAGGTTTGATTTGTACCTCGCGGGGGATGCAACCGCGTTGAGTACTCAAGAAAAGCGGGGATTAGAGCGATTTATTTCCACAGGGTGTAATGCGTGTCACAACGGCCCATTGCTTGGCGGCGAACTATTCATGAAAATGGGCTTAGTGAAGCCTTATCCGAACAAGAGCGACAAAGGCCGCGCACATGTGACGGGCAGTTCAGCGGACAACTTTATGTTTAAAGTGCCGACGCTTAGAAACGTGGCGCAAACCGCGCCCTACTTTCACGATGGTGCGGTATTCAATTTAGATCAGGCTGTGCGCGACACGGCATGGCATCAGCTTGGGGTGAAACTCAATGAAGAGGATGTGAAAGACATCAGCGCATTTTTTGCTTCACTCGATAACACCAAGACAATAACGTTTTAGATAGTCTCGACTATTCGCTTTGGAGATTCCGTTTTGCAAGACGCACCGACCCCTGTGCCTTCATCACATTCAGCTTTTCAGGTTTCGACCATTTATCGTGGGAGAGTGGCAGCGCGCTATGGCCTGCAAACCGCGATGGACAAGGTTGAAATTGTTGGGGGTATCTTTTTATCAAAGACGGGGTTAGACGGTGATGAAACCGCAGATAAAAAGCATCACGGCGGGCCTGAACGTGCGCTTCACCATTACCCGCAGGAACACTATGCATTCTGGCGTGAAAAGTATGGTGACGAACAGGATTGGCAGGCTCCCGGAATGGGCGAGAACATCAGCACTGTCGGGATGACGGAAGACACGGTATGCGTTGGCGATCGCTACCAATGGGGCAATGCCATCATTGAAGTGAGCCAGCCGCGCTCGCCATGTTTCAAGCTCAATCAACGCTGGAACGTTGAAAACCTGTCGGTCGATATGCAAGCCATCAGTCGTTGTGGTTGGCTTTATCGCGTGGTTCAGACGGGCACTGTGAGTGCGCAATTGCCCCTCGTGCCTCTCTCTCGCCCTGAGCATGCCATGACACTCCGTGAGGTGTGTGACGTGTTCTTTGGCGACCCTTTAAATACCGAAGGGTTAGCGAAGCTGCGTGAGCAAACTGCTCTGTCTGACAGTTGGATGCGCAAAGTCATCCTTCGCCAGGAAACGCATGAAGTGGAGAATTGGTATTTTCGATTGTTGGGGCGCGCTGCGCCGTAATTCCTGTTTAACCACGTCATTACGTGACTGTGAATTAAGCGTTAACATCGACAAACAACAGGCATGAAAAAGGGCATCTATGACAACGTGGATGCCCTTTGTGATCTTACTCATCGAGAAGACGATTACAGATACATTTTTGCCAGTGTTGCTGGCTCAATTTCTTTGCCTTCAAGCGCTGCGTTCCAGTTAATACCAACCAGTACACCGTCTTCGTCTAGCGTGATCAGCCAATCTTGAACGAACACGTCTAGTGGGATTTCTTGCACTTCGAAATCAGCCCACTCTTCAACGTTGTGAAGTTCTGCATCTTCTTTTGAAGACCAGAATGGCATGATTTCGCTGTTTTCAAATTCGGTTGAATCGCATGCCAGCCAACCTTCTTCATTGGTTAGACCCCAAACTTTGGCGGTTTCTTGTGTTTCTTCAATGAAAAGCGTCAAGTTTGCTTCGATGTCAGCAGTCAATTTGGTCATTTTTAGATTCTCAGTGATTCAATGCGAGCGCTAGAATATCACTTTAATTCGGAATGCGCTTGCATCATGTCGTGTCACTGAGCCATGACGAATTAGCCCATCGCAAGTGATAACGCTGAGAGCTTACGATTTAGACGCAGATTGATGATTTCTTTAGCAAACGCCATGTAGAAATACGGAAGAAGCGAAAGCATCACCAGCACATAACTTATTTTGAATCGAAATGGCATTTCTCGCTTCTTTACCCTCATCGAAAATCGTGATGCCAGTGACGAAAAAGAAACCGACAGCAAACAAGGTGGCAATGGTGCCGACGAAGAGATAACTGATCATGACGCCCTTTGCGACGATGGCGCTTATAACCTGCAGGTAAACCCAAAAAATATCAATGTAATCCACAACCTACTCCGGTGTGTTGGTAGAAAAAACCAACAAGGTAGAGCGCGTTGCAATTAATACAATCCTATTCGATGAAGACTTCGGGAAGCATCAAAGCGGCTTTGTAACTGCGAATTCTGTCATTCAAAACGGCGCTAATGAAACCTCATGACTCTCCAGTAACGCCCTGAGTGCTTGCAAACCTTGCTTCAATGCGTGGTTGTTTTTTATCGACATCAAAGACAGGCGAATGCAGTTGGGGTGAGTGTCGCCCGCAGCAAAATAGCTGCCACTGGTTACGATCAGATCCCGTTGCTTCGCTTCCATCACAAAACGTTCTTGTTGCCAATGTGCGGGCAAGGATACCCAGACGTGATAACCCTCCGATGCTGAAATCACGTCACCGAGTATGTCTTTTGCGATGGCTTGTCGCTGCTTGGCAATGTCGCGCTGCGCGTCTGCCATCGAGAAGGCGTCGCCGCTGTTAATGAGCTGTTCGGCGACAATGAAATTCAACGGGGAGGCTAACCAGACATTGGCGCGAATGTGCGCATTCAGTAAAGGTAATAAATGCTCAGGGGCAACCACAAACCCGCAACGCATGGCGGGGCTAATCGCTTTAGACAACCCTGACACATGAATGCCTTTCTCTGGAAGCCAATGGCATATTGCAGGCAAGGTGTCTTCGTTCAAAAAACCGTAAATGTCGTCTTCCACCAAGTAGGCAGAACAATGTTCAATGATGGCGGCGATAGCTTGTCGTCGTTTAACGGGCATCGTAATGCCAGTCGGGTTCTGGTGCGACGGAATTGCGATAACCAGTTTGGGTTTGTGCGTGTGCAATACGGCTTCGAGGGCGGACGGGATGATCCCGTCTTCATCCATGTCTATACCGATGATCTGGCGTCCAGCTAAACTGGCGATAGCCAGAATGCCAGGGTAGGTGAGCGCTTCGACCGCGATAACATCACCGGGTTGGGTCAGCGTTTCAACCAGCAGAGACAGCGCATGTTGCGCGCCGTTGGTTAAAAGCACATTGCTTGCTGTTGCAGAATCCAGTCCGTAGCGCTTCGCCCACATTGCCCCAGCTTCACGGTGTGCATGGTGACCTGAGTGATCGGTATAAGCGAGTAATTCTGGTGTAAAAGCGAGGGAGGCTTTTTGATACGCAGTGCGCAGGGAGGCAAGGTTTTGCAAGACGTAAGGTTGAAGGATCGAAAAGTTAAATTCGGTGTCGTTTTCGGCAGGCTGAATGGCTTTGTTTAACTGCGACGCACCCACGACAAACGTACCGCGACCGACAAATGATTCCACACGATTCATTTCCGCGAGTAGCTTATACGCTTTGGAAATGGTGGCAGGTGTGGTTTCTAACTCAGCGGCAAGCTCTCGGTGTGGGGGCAACTTGGCGCTAGGCGGATAAACGCCTTCGTCAATGCGTTGCTCAAGTTGACGGGCGATGTCTTTGAATTTCGTTTCGCTCACAAGCATTCCATGCGTTTTCAATCTCTGGGACAAATTATGGCCAGCTTTCCAACGAATTGAAATAGCCAGTGCAATCAAATTTAATATTGACATATGTCAATTAGTGCAATTATAGTCACCTCATTACGCACGAATCATGCGCTTTTGTTTGTGTGGCTGAAGACGTCACGGCAGTTTGCATGCACCCAACATGAGAGGATAAGGATATGTCAGAGAAAAAGGTTTCGTTTATCGGTTTGGGTGTCATGGGATACCCAATGGCGGGCCACCTCGCGCGTGCAGGTTTTAGCACCACGGTTTATAACCGCACAACGGCGCGAGCTGAAAAGTGGGCGTCTGAGTATCAACAAGCGTTTGCGATTACCCCGCGTGAAGCCTCAACCGAGAGCGACATCGTGTTTGTGTGTGTGGGTAACGACAATGACGTGAGAAGCGTTATTTATGGTGATGATGGTGTACTGGCGAGCATGAAGCCGGACAGTATTTTGGTCGATCACACCACCACGTCGGCAGAGTTAGCAGAAGAGCTGGCGGCAGCCTGTAAAGAAAAGGGCGTGCGCTTTATTGATGCGCCAGTGTCGGGCGGTCAAGCGGGCGCAGAAAACGGCGCGCTAACCATTATGTGTGGCGGTGATGAAGGCACTTTTAACATCGTAAACCCTGTTTTTGATGCGTATGCGAAGCAAGCGGTGCTCCTGGGTGATAATGGACAAGGTCAGCGCTGTAAAATGGTCAATCAAATCTGCATTGCGGGCATTTTGCAGGGATTGAGTGAAGGGCTATTGTTGGCGCAGGCGTCAGGCTTGAACATTGAACAAGTCACTAATGTGTTGAAGCACGGTGCTGCGGGTTCATGGCAAATGGAAAACCGCGCCGTCACCATGGCGCAAGACAAGTTCGACTTTGGGTTTGCCATCGATTGGATGCGTAAAGACTTGGGCATTTGCCTTGATGAAGCCAAACGTCACGATTTAACGCTATCACTGACGCAAGAAGTGGATAGCAAGTATGCCAGCCTACAAGAGAAAGGCTTAGGGCGCATGGACACATCGGTGTTGATCAAGGCTAACTAAGGTTTTTTTGCGCAGATGCTTCGCGAACATCGTATTGTTTGAAAACTGCCCAAAGAAACAGATAAAAGCCAACGGCAGATGATGCAGTTGGCTTTTTGTTTTATCAGCATCGGCGTTTTTATCAAAGCTGGGTATCGTCGATGGATAAGGCTTCTTGCTGGTGCTTGATGGTTTTGGTGACGATGTAGGTGTAGTAGCGCTCAATGCCTAAATCGGACACCAGCCAGTGGTCGATTAATCGTTGGTATTGATCAATGTCGCTCGCGACAACGCGGAGCACGTAATCAACGCCGCCACCTGTTGCAAAGCAATCCGCCACTTCATCGCATTCTTGCATGGCTTGTTCAAAGCGCTCAAAGCGATTCGCGCTGTGTTGACTCAATGTGACTTCCACGATGACGGGCGTTTTTTTGAATAACACGTTGCGGTTGATTTTCGCGCCATACCCCTCAATCACCCCCGCTTCTTCTAAGCGCTTCACGCGCTCCCAGCAAGGGCTTACTGACAAATTGATGGCCTCTGCGAGGTGAGATTTTGTAATACGGCCTTGTGTTGCCAAGATCTGCAAAATCTTCACGTCGTATTTATCCAATCTCATCGTGTCTCCCTTTTGCTGATGGTGTCACTGGTCGTGGTGATGAATACGAATTGAAGGCGAGTTCACGCATTACTTTAAGATTAGCGGAAAAGAAAAACGCTCATCGAGGATATCAATGAGCGTTGATGGTCTTGTGACAGCGGTTGTCTTTAACGCCTATGTTTAGGCAACGTGCTGTTTTTTCACCGCCTTGGCGGTAAAGAATTCATCATGCAGCGCGCGGATGGTGCGATCGTATGCGTCGTCTTTCACCACAAACTGAACGTTCACGTTACGCATTGAAGAGTGCACGGCGATCGGCGCGATGTCATGGTTCATGAGCGCCAGCACGCCACGGCTCAAGGTTGTGTTGGTGTTGATTTCAGCACCAATGGCAGAGATGAGAGCGACCCATTGACCGGTAATGGTCGAGCTTGGAAAGCGTTTCTCTGCTTTATACAACAAGTGGTTAAGGTTTTTGCCTGCGCCGCTCAAGTAGTAAGTGATGGAGTTTGCGTTCATTTCTTTGCCGACCAAGCTAACACGCGCATCGGCAATGATTTCCATCATTTCATACCCTACGTTATCCACCTGTCCGACCATGGCTTGGTCGAAAACATGCAGCGCAAAGACTTTGTTTTTACCCGCGATGATTTCGATCTTCTCTGCATCAGGTTGGTATTCCTGAGAGATCAAGGTGCCTTGGTGCTCCGGCTCAAAGGTGTTTTTAATCTGGAGCGGAATGTTGTTTTGACGTAGGCCTGATGCGGCATTGGGGTGAATGGCTTCCATCCCCAAGTTCGCAAGTTGGTCAGCGACGTCGAAGTTTGACTTGCCGATAGGCAGCACGTTTTCGGGCCCAGCGATACGCGGGTCAGCGCTGCTCAAGTGATACTCTTTGTGGATCACAGCAAGGTCTGCTGATGTCAGGCAAGCAATGCGGCTAAAGGTCATCTCGCTGTAACCGCGATCATAGGTTTTCATCAAGCCTTCATCGCAGTAGGCGTAACCCGTGACGATCGGCAGTTCTTTGGTGACATCAATGTCATCAAAGGCGCTTTTAATCACGGTGTCCAAGTTGCCTGAAAGGTTGTTGTCCCAGCCCGACAAATCAACAAAACGTGCGTTCACGCCAAGAGTTTTTAGCTTCAGAGCGGTGTTAAATGCACTATGGGCTTCGCCGATCGAAGATAAAAATTCTCGAATTTGTGGAAGGTATTGGCGGAGGGTGAACTGGCCGTATTCGCAGGTTGCCAAAATATTGGTGATACAGTTTTGCGCATCATCCAAACGTTTGGTAATGAATTTGTCTGCGCGCTTGCGGCTGACCGGATCAGCAAACAGGTTTTCATTGATCATCATCATGCGTTGTTTCACGGTAGTGAACGCACTCATCCAGTTTTCATCGCGCTTTGCAACGTGTTGGTAAATGCCTGGTTCGCCAGAGCGTTTGCATTCCAACAAGGCATCCGTGATGCCGCCATACGCTGAGACGACAAAAACACGATTATAAGGCGACGTTGGGCGTAATAAGATGTTGTCTAACACAGCATCAAACGCCGACATGGACGTGCCACCAATCTTTTCTACGGTGTAAGTCATTTGGGCTTCCTTTACACAAAAGAGGATAAAAAGAAGGGGCGAGTCGCCCCTTGTTGATGAGAGAAGTTAGTCGACGAGAGGATAAACACCGTTTTCATCGTGGACTTCATTCCCTGTGATTGGCGGGTTAAATACGCACGCCATCACCATCTCTTTGCCTTCACCAGAATAGGCGCGAAGGTAGTGCTCATCATGCTTATCCAGAATGTATAAAGTACCGGGTTTGATAGGGTAGGTTTCACCGCCGACCACTTCGATTTCACCTTCACCCGACATGCAATACACAGACTCTAAGTGGCTCTTGTAGTGGATGTGTGTTTCTGTGCCTTCATAAATCGTGGTGATGTGGAAAGAAAATCCCATCTTGTCGTCTTTCAGCAACATACGAACGCTTTCCCACGTTTCAGACGCGACACGACGCTCGCTGTTTCTGCACTCTTCCAGAGTTCTTACGATCATGTTTCTTGTTCCTTAAGATGCTTTGCGTGTTGCTGTCTGTGCAACGTATTCTGCGGCTTGCTCGAAAATATGAAGGCCTTGCTCGAGCTCAGATTCACTGATGGTCAATGGACAGAAGAACTTTAACACCTCATCGTTTGGACCCGCTGTTTCAATGACCATGCCTTTTTCAAAACAGCGACGTGAAATCGCAGAAGCAAGTTCACCGGTTTTACATTCAATGCCTTGCATCATGCCGCGCCCTTTCGCACGCACGAACAAAGACGTGTGGCGCGAGAGTGAACGGTCGATGACCTTTTTCACTTGTTGGCTGCGCTCAGCAATGTGCTTTTCGAAATCGTCGTTTGCCCAGTAGCTTTCAATGGCTTTGGTTGCAGTCACGAATGCGTGGTTGTTACCACGGAACGTTCCGTTGTGCTCGCCCGGCGCCCATTTATCCAGCTCAGGTTTCATGAGAACGAGTGCCATTGGCAGGCCGTAACCACCAATGGATTTCGACAAGGTCACCATGTCTGGCTTGATGCCGGATGGTTCGAAGCTAAAGAAGGTACCTGTGCGGCCACAACCTGCTTGAATGTCATCAACAATCACCAACACACCGTTGTCTTTACAGATTTTGCTCAAACGTTGCAGCCAGGCGTTTGATGCGACGTTCAGGCCGCCTTCCCCTTGCAAGGTTTCGAGTAAGACAGCAGCTGGTTTGTCTAAACCGCTTGAGTTGTCGTTCAACATGGTTTCTAGCAACAGCAAGCCGTCTACGCCAGCATACCCTTCATACGGCAAGCGTGACGTGCCGGCTAGAGGCATGCCTGAACCACCGCGGTGGTGTTGGTTGCCGGTTGCCGCCAATGCCCCATACGTACAGCCGTGGAAACCATTGGTGAAGGTCACGATGTTGGCGCGACCTGTCACTTTACGTGCAAGCTTCATTGCCGCTTCAACGGCATTGGTGCCTGTGGGGCCCGTAAACTGCACTTTGTAATCAAGATTTCGTGGTTCGAAGATGTGATTACGGAGTGCGGTTAGGAATGCAGACTTGGCTTCTGTGTGCATATCAAGGCCGTGGGTCACGCCATCACTTTCGATGTATTCGATCAGTGCTTTTTTGAAGATGGCATTGTTGTGACCGTAGTTAAGCGAACCAGCGCCGGCGAGAAAATCAATGTAACGATCGCCGTTTTCGGTTTTCAGCCAGCACCCTTTTGCGGAAGAGAAAACCACAGGGAAGCTGTTTGAGTAAGACCTAACGTTTGATTCTTGCTTGTTATAAATATCCATAAGGATTCCGTTTTAACTCCAATTTATTGGTTGTTATTCAAAGGAATGCGGTAAAGAAATTCCGTGTCGTGATGACCTTTGAAGTGCTGCTGCTCGTCGAGAAATACCGATACCAAACCCGTTTCGCCATGCGACTTATCGAGCTTCTTGAAAAGGTTCCAAGAGCCTTCATTGGATTTTGTGATCGTGGATTCGACGGCCTGAACATGCTGTAAATATTCGCGCATCAGCAGTTCTTGCAACATATGGTATGCGAGACCTTTGCCACGCATGGTAGGTGAAACAGCCACTTGCCAGACGAAGAGTTCGTCATTTGCTTCGGGTTTTAGATAGGCGGAAATGAAACCAACAATTTCGCCATCATACTCTGCAAGGATGCAGGTTTTGTGGAAGTGGGAGGACTGAAGGAAATTGCAGTAAGAAGAGTTTTCATCAAGCGGCGGACAACTGGCGATTAATTGGTGGATCCCGATGCCGTCTTTAAGGGTTGGAACGCGGAAAACCCATGCATCTTCATCCTGACTCAAACGCGCTAAAGCCGCAGTTTGGTAGATCGTCGTGGTGCTCATTTGATTAACTAATCCTTTAGAGGTCTAAATATTAAAGCCACCTAAAGGATACAGTTTGCTCATCAATTATCAAGTTTTCGTCACGTTTATGAGACTTTAAATTTGTATCTTATTGTTATATATGGGTGTAATTTTTTGTCTGGGAAAAGAAAAATGATTAGATGTGTAACGAATATATTGCGCTATTAAAGCAATTAAATGACATTTTTATTTCGATTAAGATCACGAAAAATTTTCTAGACAGGTAAGGGGTTTACTTAATTCCTAGCGATTAAAAAGTAACAATAAGCCCGATCGAATTCGGCGTGAAGTAGTAAACTTTCAATCAATTTTTGATGCACATACGAAGACGGCCCAATAAGACAGTAATAATTCATCACTCTGCGTTTTAACTAATTGAATCGTATGGCATTGGAGGCATGTTATTTTTGTTTGGTTAATAATTGTTCACTCGTTAGACTCACGACCAAAATAATAATAATCACCCTTAGTTGTTCTTTTTTTCACGTATTAGTTAAAAGGCATAGAAAGTAACAATGAGTCCAGAACAGTACCTTACCCAATGGCAACAAAGCCAAACTGACGCAGAATCCATGTATCCGTTAATCGGAAAATTGTACCGAGAAAAAGGCGTCGACATTCACATATATGGCCGCGCAATGGTCACTGCAAGCACGATTGATGTCGTCAAAGCACATCGTGTTGCGCGCTGGTACACCGGTCAAGAAGTCACCACAGAACACACCCTTCCGCTGCTTCAAGCCCTCTCTACCATGGATTTACCGCCATGCCGTATCGATCTGGGTCGCCTTGCCAGCCTTTACTGGGGTGAGAACGAGGAT
>JBELME010000004.1:0-12276 GCA_042096095.1 Enterovibrio sp. | reverse complement strand
GAAGGCCTGACCCTGGATGTCACCGCGGACACCGGCATCAAGGTCGACGGCGAGAGAAGCACCGTTATCCTCAACGACGATGCCAACGCGGTTATCTCTGACGACGGCACCACCAACGGCAAGCCGGGCAACGACGATCGCCCGACCGTGTCTATCTCCGGCACCTCTGAAGTTAGCGAAGGCAGTTATGCTTGTTTTAAAATCACGCTAGACGGAGAAAGCAACTCGGAAGTGAAGTTCAAGCTGAACCTCGCAGAAGGAACGGCCGATAGCGACGACTTTGGCGGCGTTACAGTGTCTTATCTCAATGAATCCAAAAGATTTATTACATTGACTCCGGATAGCGATGGGAATTACACGGTACCTGCGGGAGTCAATCAACTCATCGCCCAAGTTAAGACCGAAGGAGACGATACTTTTGAGGGCGATGAAACGTTCTCACTATCCGTCATCCCAGGGGAAGGCATTAGCGGTATTACCGCAGACAAATCCGATAGTGCTGAAACCATCATTTCCGATGACGGTGTCATTGACAATAAGCCAGATGGAGACAATGACCGCCCAACTTTTAAGGTATTAGACGCGGGTCGAGTAGCCGAAGGCAGTAACGCGACCTTTAAAGTAACCCTCGGTAACGAAGTCAAAGGCAAGGTCGAGTACACCTTCACCCTGTCTGGAAAAGGCGACAAGGCCGCTGATATCAGCAACGATATTGTTGGCCTGACCCTAACCGATAAGGACGGCGCACCGATTGACGGCGTGACCGTGACAATTAATCAGGACGGCACGTACACCGCGACCATCGATGGCGAGATTACCGACTTCAATGTGGTCGTTGAGACCAAACAGGACAATGATGTCGAAGGTAACGAAGACTTTTCACTGAAGGTTGAGGCGGACACTGGTATCACGGTCGATGAGGATAACAGCAGCATAAAACTGTCAGACTCCGGCAATGCCACCATCATCGACAACGACCACGCACCTGTCGCTAACGATGATTACGACCCGAATGGTAAATGTGGGAAAACTGTCTTTGAAGAGTCGTTCGAATTAGCTGACATCCCGGAAAACAAATGGGACGTGTTGGATGAATACAATGGATGGGACATTACAAATGGTCTCGAGATCCAAGACGGCAATGTTGGCGGTAGCAGGCCATCTGATGGTGATCAGCACGCAGAACTCGATAGCCATTATAGTGTCAATACATCGGCCTCCATTAGTCGAGAGCTTAGTGACGGTATTGAAACCAATTCATCTTATGCACTTCGCTTCGACTTTAAACCAAGACCAAACAACCTTGACGACAGCGATATCATTTTCAAATTTGGTAACTTTAGCTATGAGGTTAACGTTGATGACAATGGCGATATCACCGTTACGTCAGCTGACCCGTCAGCTCCCGCTGTGTCTTGGGAGCAAAGCCAAGCTGATGGCTGGTTCACCATTTATTCAACAGCGATCACCGGTGATACTCCGACCATTGAACTGAGCTTCGCTGATAATGGTGAAAATACCAATGCGCTTGGTGGCTACATTGACAACATTGTCGTCAGTGAATCAACGCCGTATTGGGTCAACAATGACGAAGGGAATAGCGTCTTAATTCCTATTGAGCACATTCTTTCAAACGATAACGATCCCGATGGTGACTTACTCAGCGTCATACTCAGTACCCTTACATTGAACAACCCAGACGCTGGCACGATTGGCATTGTCGTTCTTCGTGGTGAGAATAAAGTCACTATTGATGACTTGAGTCAGATGGAAGACGGAGATAGCATTTTAGGCGTATCTTTCACTCCTTCGCCTGATTTCAACGGCCCCGTTCAGATCGAATACAAAGCAACGGATGGCACCAATGAATCCAACACTGCCGACATTCACATCTATGTCAATGAGGTAAATGCAAATAATGATGGCGATGGATTGTTGTTCACAACATCAAGTGAAGATGGCTGGCAAAATCTAGATGGTAACGGGATCCTTACTATCAAGGCTCTAAAAATTGGCGATGATGGTAAGCGTGTTGAAGAAGGTGAGTTGGTCACGGAAGACTCTGAGCATATCCACAGGTTAGGTATCGGAGTAGCAGACGCAGCGCGCGCTGACAGCCAAGGTGTACCATACCAAATTGAACACAACCATAAGTATGATGTTTCCGAAGCCATTCAAATCGACCTCAACAATCCGACGTTCAGTATGGATGTGGGTATTGCGAGACTCGTTGCTTCAGAAAACGGCGGCGAGGTCGGTAAATACCTGATCTACAACGGTGATGTGTTGGTTGATGAAGTCACCTTCTCATTTGAAGATGGAAACACTGGCATCATCAATATCAGCTCAGATGTTCCTTTTGACCGAGTGGTTTTGGAGTCGACTGAACGAAAAGACGATGGCGACAGAAACGGTGGCGACTCTTCAGATTTCACCATTACATCTATTTCAGTATATGCAGAGCAATACAAGGTCACTGAAACCAATACACTGGATTCAACCTCAACTGCACAAGGTTCATTATTAGACAATGATAGTGACCCAGAAGGTCACAGCTTCCATGTCACCCAAATTAATGATGTCGTTCTCGAGTTCGACGAAGATGGTTTTGCAACCGTTGAATTTTATGAAGGAATACTGACAATCAAGTCGACTGGCGAGTTCACTTTCGCGGCGACTGATCGCGACGACTTAGGTGAAGGTAAGACCGATAACTTTACCTTTGACTACACCATCGAAGATAAGACGTGCGAGACGGATAAAGGCGATACGGATACCGCCACTGTTCATATCGAGATTATCGGTAAAAATACTGTAATCCCAGATCCGACACCTGCGACGATTGCAGTAGAGCCAGCAACTGAAGTGTTGAAGGAGCAAACGCTGGTAGATGACATTGCCAATAACAGCACGGTCAGTGGAAAAGTTACAATTGCAGACTCCGACGGTACCGTTGATATCGGTGATATTGGCCTGGTTGTTGGTTCCGATATGCCAGCACTCACGTCACCAGACGGTATCTACAACATCACATGGAAAGTTGATGATACGAATCCTCTAAAAGTAATCGGTTATTACTCAACGGGAACTGGCGATTCATTAGTGTTAGGACAAGAAGCTATCGTTGTTACGCTCTCACCACCAAGTGCTAGCGAAGCGATTGGAGACTGGAGTTATACCGCTGAGATCAAAGCGCCTATTCAGCACTCTGATACAAGCAGCAGTAACGAAATATCAGGTCTTCTGGATATTCGCGTGTCTATCGCAGGGGAATCAGAGAATCCAATTGAAGCCAAATTGCCAATCAAGATTCAGGATGATGGCCCTTCGATCTCTGTCGTGAACACTACTCCTGTAAGTTCAAATGGGGAAACATTCACTTTTGGATCAACAGGCCAAAATGTACTCTCAACCAAAGCTTATAAATACGAAAAGCAAAGTAATGCTGAAGGAATATACGATAAGATTCTAATTGCACAGGTTGAAACTGGTAATAATAAATCTGGGGTTCACACTCATGGTAATCACGGATACGGTGTTTTATCAGGAGAAGAAACCGGACAAGATAACAACAAGCATGAAATACAGTTCCTCAATCCAGAAACAGAGTCACAAGCAGGGATGTATGAGTCTTTAGAGACATCACTTCCTCAAGGAAAAATCGGCTATACCGCGACAATAACACTCGGAAAGCTCAACGATGACCCTACAGATGGTGACAATGAAAACCATAGCGAAGCCACCTTTATTGTCGTTTTCTACCGCGATGGGAAAATGGTCTCGCAAAAAGTCTTGTCTGAAAGTGATTTAGACAAGTCTGCCGATCCGAGCAAACAATCAGGGTCAATTACTCTTGAGGTTCCAAATGGTTTTGACACGGTTGAAGTCATCGCAACCGACAATGGGAATACACAGGACAATAGCGATTTCACATTGAAGGATATCGCGATCAATACTGCGCCAATTCAAAATCCAATGACTCAAGAGGGGTTGTTGAACGTTGATGCGGGGGCAGATGGTCAGCAAAGCCTTGGCTTCGAGCTGGGTTCGTCCTTGCCGACTCTCTCGACTGCAGGAAGCCCAGAGCAAAACATCCTGATCACTATCTTAAACGGCAAGGTTGTTGGTGCGATTGGGGTTGCCAATGCAAGCGAAATAATCAATTCCACGGAGCTAGCGTTTGAAATCATCCTTGAGGCATCAGATGGAAACCCTGCCTCACACAAATGGACCATGACTCAATTTGAGGAAGTGAAAGGGCTTGATGCAGCATTGAACTTCAATGTCGCCATTGTGGACAAGGATGGCGATTCGGCACGCCTAGATCCGGCTCTATCTGTGACACTGAAAGGAACTGGAGAAACAACGCCGCCGAATCCGTCACCAGATCCAGAGGCTGATAATAGTAGCAGTGTAGATATGATTGATCTTAGGGATCATCACTGGAGTGGCACTGACAAACTGTCTATTCAGCTAAATAATTCTTTTATTACTTTGAATGGCCAAGATTTCGACAGACACACGACCTCAGAAAATATCGAACTCAACCTAGATTATCTATCTGATGACGAAGGCTTTACTGTGTATACATATGCAGGTAGCGATGCCGTTGATGGCAGCTCAAGAGCGGATACTATCTACCTTGGCAGCACTAGCACGGAAGGGCAAACAGTTGATGAAAATCTGATCCGTCAATTCGCAACAAAATCCGATGCAGATGTCTATGAATGGCCAAATGATGAAACTGCAGAAATAAAAGGCACTTTCCGCCCTGGATGGGTCGATTCAGCACATGGTCACGGTGGAGATGACACGATATACGGAAACTCAGGTGTTGATTTCCTTGCTGGCGGGACGGGGGATGACACCCTGCACGGAGGTTCAGGTTCTGATGCAATTCGTGGCGGTTCTGGTCATGACACAATTGTTGGGGGCTCAGGGAGCGACTACCTGCGCGGCGATGCTGGCATTGACACCTTTGTGTTCAGTAAGTCCGATGTAGTTGTTAACGGAACTGACTTGGACAACAAAGATGTCATTGTTGATTTCAACAATGGCGAAAATCGATTCGAGCAGGATTGGTTGGACCTTTCTGACTTAGTGGCTGATTCCAATGCAATTAATGCATCACTAAGCGGTGATACGTTAACCCTTAACATCAAAGTCGACACCAATGGGAACGGACAGCTTGATGACCAAGACGCATCTTCATTAATTGAGTTGCAGGGGATTCAAGGTGACTTAGGTTCCGGTATCGCTATCAATACTCTCATTGGCGGCGAAACTAAGAGTTTAGTCGTATCTGAGAATAGCACTGGCGATACTGTAGTAACAATTCAGTCCATCGATAACGCATTCATTACTGAGGACTGATAGCCACCCTAAAGGCATCGGCCATTTGGCCGATGCCTTATTTATCCATTTGGATTTATTATTATTTTCATAAAGAGAGAACTAGGTGACAGAAGCAGCTATCGCTGAACGCAAACCGTCGCAGTGGCGCATTTCGGCGTCCACTCAGGCGGTTGACGACCCGTTGTTAGATTGCTTGGTCTTATTGACCGAGCACTATGGTTCACCGTGCTCTGGCGATGCCTTAACGGCAGGTTTACCCATGACAGACGCTTTGCTCACTGCGGATCTCTTTCCGCAGGCAGCGGCGCGTGCTGGGTTAACCGCAAAGCTGTCGCGCCGACAATTAAAAGCACTACCCAAGCTTTTGTTGCCTTGCATACTTCTTTTGACCGACAAAAAATCCTGTCTCCTTAGTGAGATTAATGAAGAAGCCGGTACTGCGCTGATCCAAACCTCTGAGAACGGCGGTGAAGACGAAATTTCCTTGGCGGAATTGGAATCCATGTATGTGGGTTATGCCTTTTTGGTCAAACGCCAATACCGTGGGGATTCGAGTGTCGACTTGCACTTGCATGACACCAAGATCCATTGGTTCTGGCAGACAGTAAAGGATGCCTCACCGATTTATCGCGATGCCTTGATTGCGTCGGTGTTGGTCAATCTCTTCGCCCTTGTCTCTCCACTGTTTGTCATGAATGTCTACGACAAAGTAGTGCCTAACCTCGCCTTTGAATCCTTGTGGGTGCTTGCATCGGGGGCACTTATCGCATTTAGCTTCGATTTTCTGATGAAGAAGATGCGATCGTACCTCATTGATATTGCAGGTAAGAAAGTTGACATCATTGTGTCATCGCGGTTGTTTGCACGGCTCATGGGTATCCCCCTTGAGAAGCGTGCCAAAAGCGTGGGGGGAATGGCAAAGCAACTGGGCGAGTTCGATGGCATTCGTGACATGCTCACGTCTGCAACCATCACAACTTTGGTTGATTTACCATTTGCTGCATTCTTCTTGTTCGTTATCTATCTGTTCGCTGGGGATTTGGCAGTTGTGCCCGTTGTCGCAGGCATCCTAATTTTGGGTTATGCCTTGTTCGTGCAACCACGCCTAAAAGCCGCGATTGAGGAATCCAACAAGTATGCGAGTCAGAAGCATGGTCATTTGATTGAAAGCCTTTCCGCCATGGAGGGGATCAAAGCCAATGTGGCAGAAGGCATCGTGCAAAAAAGCTGGCAACAGATGACAGCGCACACCGCCAACTGGAATCTCAAGGTTAAACAAATCACCAATTCCGTCTCGTACTTCGCCGCGTTCATCGTGCAAGTTACCTCCGTGGCCGTCGTCGTGTTTGGTGTTTATCGTGTTGCTGATGCGGCCATTACCATGGGCGGAATCATCGCGGCAGTGATGCTCTCAAGCCGTGCCGTTTCGCCTATGGCGCAACTGGCAGGGTTGATGAGTCGATGGAACCAAACCCAATCCGGCATGCGTCAGCTTAATGCCATGATGGATCAAGAAGATGAGTTTGCAGACAAAGGCCACCTTATCAGCCGTAAGCGCCTAAAAGGTGATATTTACGCCGATAACGTTGGCTTTAGTTACCCTGAATCCGAGAAACCTACGCTTCACCCCTCCAGCTTCAACATAAAAGCCGGTGAGAAAATCGCCATTCTGGGGAAAAACGGAACCGGCAAGAGTACGCTGATCCGAATGTTGGCGGGGCTATACCAACCAAGTTCAGGCAGCCTGCGTTTTGATGGAATCGAAGCGAAACAGATTCACCCAGCAGATCTGCGCCGCAACGTGGGTTACCTAGCCCAAGACGTCACGCTTTTTCACGGTACTATTCGTGAAAACATCATGTTTGGCACGCGCCAGGTAACAGAGCACCAATTAATCCGAGCGACCCAACTCTCTGGTGTCGGCATTTTCACGTCACAAGACAGTGAAGGCTTAGACAAACAAGTTGGCGAGCGTGGTGAGGCCTTATCTCGTGGACAGCGACAATCCGTGGCACTGGCACGAGCACTACTGAACGACCCTCCCCTTTTGATCATGGATGAGCCCACCGCAAGTTTAGATGCTCACGCGGAAAATCAATTTATTCACTCAATGAAGTTCGCCGCAAAAGAGCGCACTTTGGTGATGATCACGCACAAGATGGCGCTGCTCCAACTCGTGGATCGCGTCATTGTCATGGATAAAGGCCGCATCGTAATGGATGGCCCACGTGACAAGGTTCTCGCGCGTTTAAATAGCAGTAACGCCGGAGAGAAAAATGACTAATGCGTTAAAACGCGATGATCTCGAAATGACTGACGATGTGTATGGCGCGATGCTCACAGATGCACCGCTTCGATATCGCATGGTTATTTGGGGAGTGTTTGCCTTTTTTGCTGTGATGTTGATTTGGTCTAACTTTGCTTCACTAGATCGCATGACGCGTGGAGAAGGAAAAGTCATCCCCTCCTCTCAAGTGCAGCTCATTCAAAGTTTGGATGGCGGCATTCTTCAAGCCATGTACGTTTCTGAAGGTCAGCTTGTTCAGCAAGGTGAACCTCTCGCACGTATCGATGATACCCGCTTTCGCTCTGACCTTGCACAACAAGAGGAAGAAGATGCCAGCCTGCGCGCCAACATCATCCGGATGCGAGAAGAGCTGCAAAGCATCACGTTATCGCCCGACGCACCGAATTGGCACGATAAAGTGCAAATCAACATTCAGCCGTTAGTCTTCCCTGACAGCCTCATTGCCGCTGAGCCAGAGCTGGTTGCTCGTCAGGAATTAGAATACCAAGGCCGCTTGTTGGATGTGAAAAACAAGCTGGAGATCTTGGCGCGTCAAATTTTGCAAAAACAGCAAGAAAGCCGAGAAATTGAATCAAAGATCCGCACCCTATCGAACAGTTACGGATTGATAAGCCGCGAGTTGAAAATCACCATCCCTCTAGCAAAACGCGGCATCGTCTCTGAAGTTGACCTACTTCGTCTTGAACGACAAGTAAACGACATCAAAGGTGAGCTTGATTCTCTCAAGCTCATGCAGCCGAAATTAAAAGCCACAGTGGACGAAGCGATACTCAAGCGCCGAGAAGCAGTTTTGGCGTTTAGTAATGACACGCGCGCGAAAATGAGTGAGTTAGAAACACGCTTGTCACGACTGACACAAGCGCAGGTGGGTTCGCAGGATAAAGTCGATAAGGCCGTCATCACCTCCCCTGTTACGGGCACCATTAAAACCATTCATATCAATACACTCGGCGGCGTCGTCCAACCGGGCATCGACTTGATCGAGATTGTTCCTGCTGAAGACCAATTGCTGATTGAAGCCAAAATATCACCGAAAGACATCGCCTTCCTCCATCCTGGGTTGCCCTCGTTGGTCAAAGTCAGCGCCTATGATTTTACCCGTTATGGCGGTCTCAATGGCGAACTTGAGCATATCAGCGCAGACACCACGCAAGATGAGGAAGGAAACAGCTTCTATCTCGTCAGGATCCGCACCGAAAAATCCAACCTAACGAGAAAAGACGGCGGTGAGCTCCCGATCATTCCGGGCATGTTGACCTCTGTCGACATTATTACAGGGAAGCGAACAGTACTTGAGTACTTGCTAAACCCAATACTCAGAGCAAAAGAATCAGCGCTCAGAGAACGTTGATGATAATAATCAAGGAGAGACCCATGAAGAACAGCGTCAGTCTGTCATTAAAAAGGAGTGTGGCTGCATTGGCAGTGGCGGCCGTATTGCTCCCATCCACCTCCGTTGCACAATCACTTGAGCAAGCCGTTGCAACTGCGTTGGATACGCATCCCACCATTCGACAAGCCTTTAATCGATTCAAAGCCTCTGAAGAGCAAGTAAATCAAGCCGAATCGGGATACTACCCAAGCATCGACTTCGATGCTGGGCTCGGCCGAGAGTGGACAGACAGCCCATCAACACGTCGTGATGGTGACGATAAAGAGCTGACACGCCGAGAGATTGGCCTTTCACTTCGCCAAGTGATTTTTAATGGCTTTCAAACGGCCAATGAAATCAACAGAACAGAGTTTGAAGCAAGCGCGGAACAATGGGCGCTTTTTGCCTCAGCCGAAGACATTGCCTTGGAAGTCTCTCGTGCTTACCTCGAGTATTTACGTGCTGAAAAAATCGTTATCTTGTCCCAGCGTAACCTCGACAGTCACCAGGCCATTTACGATGCAGTGAAACAAAAAACAGATTCAGGACTGGGTTCAACCGCCGATCTTTCTCAAGTGACAGGCCGCCTTGCCCGCGCCAATTCAAACTTGATTTCTTCAAAGAACAACCTGTCAGATGCGTACATCACGTATAAAAAGCTCGTCAATGTTGCGCCGCAAAACACGCGCATTCCTGTACCCGATGCGCTTTTACTGCCAGAAAGCCTAGAGCAAGCGCTTGATATTTCTACGGCTTACCACCCAACCCTAAAAGTGGCCGGAAACGACATCAACGCCGCGACTGCACAACGCGATGCCGCCCAAGGTAACTACTACCCTGAAGTGACATTCGACCTCTCGGCAGGTTGGGATGACAACTTAGACGGCACAGATGGAACCAGCCCGACTGGCGCGGATGTCGACGGCAACAACGATGAAGTACTCGCGATGGTGCGCGTAAGCTACAACCTGTTCTCTGGCGGCTCAGACCGTGCAAGAGAGCGTGAGGCGGCTTACAACATCAATGAATCTAAAGCCATTCAACAAAAGGTTTATCGCGACATTGTTGAAGGTACGACGTTAGCGTGGAATGCACGAGATTTTCTCGCTCAGCAAATGACGTACCTGCGTCAGCACGTAGAATCAGCCATAGAAACGCGCAATGCCTATGAGGATCAATTCAAACTTGGTCAACGTACCTTGATCGACGTCTTGGACTCTGAGAATGAGCTCTTCCAAGCCCGAAGAGAATACCTCACCGCAGAATATGACGATCTCATTGCCCAATATCGATTGCTCAATGCCACAGGGCAACTGCTTCAATCACTTCGCATTACAACCCCGGATGTGTGGTTAGGCGAAGATAGCTACCAAGGAGGCGTTCAATAATGAAAATCTATGCGGCCTTACTTCCTCTGATCTTTCTTGCTGGCTGTGCGCCACAAGACGTCATCACCATGCAAGATGTGTCACCTCAAGAAAACGACCTGCGCGATCTCGACTTTGATGGTGTCATCAAATCCCGAGAAAAATGCGTTGAAACCATCGTTGGCGCTTCCGTAAATAACGACGGTTGCCCGAAAGATAAAAGCGTCAAGCAAAGCTTCAAACTCGATGTGAAATTCCCGAATAACTCCGCTGATTTACTCCCTCGCTTTTATGCAAAATTGGAGCAATTGGTGGCCTTTATGGAGGAACAAAAAGAGGCCACTGTCACCATTGAAGGCCATGCGAGTAAAGTCGGCAGCTCTGCTCATAATTTGTTGTTATCACAACAACGCGCAGATGCCGTTGCCCAAGCATTGGTGAATGACTTTGGCATCTCTGCATCTCGTGTTGAAGCCATTGGCTATGGCGACACAGAACCATTGATTGATGATGATTCTGACTTTGCTCATGAAACCAATCGCCGCGTCATGGCAACGCTGAGCGGAAGCTACAGCGCCACTGACATGCGATGGACCATTTTCACGTCAGAGTAAACACAAAGCCAACCTCATTCACCGATGAGGTTGGCGCTTTTTCGTCCATTAGACAGAAACCCTATCGACTATGATTGCGAATCGCTTTTCTCTTTTTTTAGCATTCACACTGGCTATTCTTGCACTGCTCTTCTCTTTTTCTCTTCAGCTCCATTGGAATGTACAGCAGCAGAGAAATCAGTTAGTACAGTACGCTGACGACCTAACGTCTCAGCTTTCAAATACGCTTCCCGTGTTCATCTCATACAATGACAGAGAAGCCATTGTCCGTATCGTTGAAGCCTCATTAACACCCAACGTAACGTCCCTTACCTTGGTTGACTTGATCACATCAGAGCAAGCAACATGGTCAGGAGAGACAGTCAACACTCCCACATCGTCGCTGCCTTTTGCGCATATTTCATCCATAGAAAGGCAGGTTGAATTGCAGCATGAAGGCATCCCTATCGCCTCATTAGCCATCACTGTGGCACCGAATAAAGAAGTACAAATAGCAGGGGTCAATGCCATCAAAACACTGGGCATACAGGCCGCATACTTGTTTATAACCTTATCCATTGCCGCCTTTTTCATTGGTCGACAACGTCGCGCCATTCTCGATGCAGCACAAACACTGACCGCAATGTCTAACAATGGATTCCTTCCTCTTGAAACCTCAAAGCGTTCAGGCATTGCAACCCTTGATCATGCGATGGATCATTTTGGTCGACACGCCCAACGCTTGCTGCAATCGAGCAACAGTGAATTAAAACGTTTACGTCAGAGTATGATGTTTGATGCTGTGTCAGGGTTGTACAACAAACAGTATTTTATCCATCAACTCAACAGTTGGATGGATGAAGGCGAGGATACCCAAGGCGCGGTATTTATCATCCAAGTTGATTGGCTTGAGCATGTATACCGACAATATGGGTATTCAGTCAGAGACGAAACATGGAGACTGCTTTCACATTCATTGCAAGATGTCGCGATTCAAGACAGCAATGCGTGCTTAGCCCGCTTTGGTGAAAAAGAATTAGCTATTTTCCTGCCTGAATATAACGACGAGGAAAGCCGTAAAGTGCTGCATGCTATTATCAGCGCACTGAACAATGAAGCCGCGATGGCAGGGTTTTGCGCCAATAAGGACGTTCATATTGGGGTTGTGCATGCGCACGGAAAATCCAGCTCGGACATGCTGTCATTTGCCGACAACGCACTTCAGCACGCCATTGAGAAAAATGAGGTTTTTATTTTTCATCAAGGCACCAATGAGCATGT
>JBELME010000003.1:0-47890 GCA_042096095.1 Enterovibrio sp. | reverse complement strand
CCACCATTCCACAGAGAAGTGAATGATCGGCAAGTTAATCACACCCACCATGGCAAGAATGCCTGCGGCACGACCTGCGGTACGCTCATCATCAAATGCGTTGTACAGGGCAATCACGCCCAAGTAGAGAAACAGCAGAATAAGCTCTGATGTTAGGCGCGCATCCCATACCCACCAGGCACCCCACATCGGCTTACCCCATACTGCACCTGTCACAAGGGCGATAAAGGTAAATACAGCACCGATCGGAGCCATTGCAGCAGCTGCCCAGTCGGAGGTTTTGATTTGCCATACAAGGCCTATAAAGGCAGCAATTGCCATCGACATATACGCACCCATTGACCAAATCGCTGCTGGCACATGGATGTAGATGATCCTGAAGCTGTCACCTTGTTGGTAGTCAGAAGGCGCAAACGCAAGCCCCCATATCGTACCTGTAATCAAGGACAACAATGCCAGCACAGAGAACCAAGGCAGCAGTGCATTACACAGCTGGTAGGTTGCCTCTGGTTTGGCATAGGGATGAAGCCATTTCCACATTGCTATTACCGCTCTCAGTAAATTATAAGAATTATTGAACACTCACGCGCAGTGCCGCTGACACTGCAAAAGGTGATAAGGTCGCCGACCCTGCAAACATCGCACCAAGAATGGCGAGTTGCCCGTTAATCGGAAATCCATTGGCTGCCATATCAATGGCAGATGTAGCGAAAATTAATACTGGGATGAACAAAGGCAACACCAGTAAGCTCAGAAGTACGCCGCCTTTTCTTAGGCCGACGGTCAATGCAACACCAATCGCGCCTAGGAAGCTCAATGTTGGTGTTCCTAACAGTAACGTCAACACTACCGCTTTGTATGTCGGCCAATCTAATGAAAGTAATACTGCTAGAAGCGGGCTTATGATCAATAGCGGCAAACCCGTGAGCAACCAATGCGCCACCACTTTTGCAAACGCTAGTACCGGAAGTGGTTCTGGCATCAACAATATTTGTTCTAATGAGCCGTCGACAAAGTCATCACGAAAGAGCCGTTCAAGCGAGACAACGGCCGCCAACAATGCCGCGACCCAGATAATCCCCGGCGCAATCTCTGCAAGCAGGTTTGGCCCCGGCCCGACGCCTAACGGGAACAAGGTGATGACAATGATGAAAAACCACAACGGGTTCAACATGTCAGACTGACGACGAAACGCCACCAAGAGTTCACGATGAATAAGTTGAAATAGCGCCTTACCCATTACGCCCCCAAAGTGATGCGACGGAGCTTAGGGTTATCGTGGAACATGTCTTGGTGAGTGGTAAACAGCACAATGCCCCCGTTATCAACGTGTTTCTGGAATAGCTGTTCCAATACTTTAACACCTTGTTTATCAATGGCTGTTAAGGGTTCATCAAGGATCCAAAGTAAAGATTCACTGACCCAAAGTCGAGCCAATGCTACACGTCGATTCTGTCCCGCCGATAATTGAGCGGCAGGAACGTCTTCTCGCCCAGCCAGCCCCACACGAGCAAGGGCATCCCAAAGGCGATCCTCATCGGGAGTGCCGTGCATTTTTTGGTAGAACGCCAGATTCTCATACGCCGTAAGTTCACGCTTAACGCCAGTGCTATGACCCAAGAACAAGAGATCACTGTAGAACTCTTCTCTGGCTTTCATGACCGAATTGCCGTTCCAAAGTACGTCACCAGACTCTGACAACCCCAGCCCCGCAATAATACGCAGCAAGGTTGTTTTACCCGCGCCATTCGGCCCTTCTATCTGAACAAGATCACCGGGCGACACGGTAAAATTGAGGTCTTCAAACAACACGCGCTCATCACGAATGCTGCTGAGTTGACGCACTTCCAACATAACGATTGTCAATTCCCGATAAAGTAATGAAAAATCTGCCCGATAATAACATAGAGGTTTTTAAAATCGTTAGCGGCACGATCCCAACGCTCTCGCTCAAATGTGACTAATTGTGAGTAAGTATGAAAATCGATAATAACAGTAACATCAGTGCATTAATGCTTGAGGTGCTGAAAAATAAGCCCCTAGAGAGTGTGTTGTTAATCGGCCAAGAAAATTCGAAATCTCTTGTTAAAACTGGAACGAATAGTTCACAGCTTTCTCAATTATTATCACTGATGAATCTTTTCCCGCTGTTAACACGAACAACGGGCGCCCAAAATGCACCCTCAGCACCTCTCGCGATGCTGCTTAACACCTTATTTATGCCCAACAAACCCGACGTCGCCGCCAACTGGTTAGCAGAACGTCAAACAGACAAAAGTACGCTTGATGCTCTGCGTCTTTTGTCGACCGCTGACAATGAAAGTTCAAGCCGATTAAAAGCCATGCTCATGCTTTTTGCAGAGCAACGCTTTCAAGACAGCAACAAGCCCTGCGAGTTCACTTGGTTATTCCCTTTCCACCCTGAGCAACAAACACCCGTGCACGTCACCGTGAAGAAGACCCGCGCCAAAACGAAAAAATCTCGTTGGTCTGTCACTGTCAATTTAACGCTTTCCAAAAATCGTACGGTGTTAGCAACGGCAGAGCTTGAAGACCAAGCACTCTCACTGACCTTTTCCACCAATTCCAAAGGCCTTAAAAAACGTGTTGAAGCGGCGCTGCCGGTGTTAGAAAAACAATTGAGCAAACATCAGCTTCATTTGTCGGACATCAACGTAGAAGCCACGGAGTCTTCCGCACCAGCGACGGTTTCAAGCGGGGTTAATATACAAGTATGAAGAAAGAAAAAAGCGCTGTGGCACTTCGATATGATGGCGTAAACACGCCAACGGTAAGCGCGAAAGGCTACGAGGCCTTGGCGGAAAAACTTATAGAAGAGATGGAAAAGAATGGCGGGCTCATCCACAGCGATGAAACGTTAATGAATTGGCTTTCCGCGCTGGAAGTGGGCGACGACATTCCTGAACAGCTCTATTTGGTGATCGCAGAATTGATCGCATTCGCCTGGTACTTAGACGGAAAAGCCCCTCCCGGATGGGAAGGGGCTTTTGTGAATCAGTCGGTATAAGCAAGCGCAACGCTTGCTTCACCTGTCAGTTATCGCACCAGTCTTTGCTTTCGAATACTCAGAAGCAATTCCGCTTCTGCCTTCGGCAAATCACACTCTTCCATTAACTCGTGGATATCTGCACCTAGCTCTACCATCTTGCTCGCTCGACTATACAGTCGACCGTCTGGGTCGTGCATTTCTAGCTCGTTTTGCTTATCAACAACGTCATCGAAGCGTTGTGAAAGCTCTGCGAGCTTCTGGCTCATACCTATCGAACCTGCACGCAGTTCATTGAACTGCTTTGTCAGGCTCTCTTGCTGCTGGCGTGCATTTTTGTAAACCAATTCCATGGCTTGAAATTTGGTTTCTAACGCCTGTCGCGCCTTTTTTTCCCGGCGAAGCAGGATAAGTAGAACAACCCCGATGACAACTGAAACACCGAGTGGTAACCAGTACAACACGACATCGAGCATTACAACATAGCCATATCAGACCACTCTTCGTCGGAGAGCAGTTTATTGAGATCAACCAAGATCAACAGGTTGCCATTACGGTTGCTCACGCCTTGAATAAACTTGGCGCTTTCATCCGTACCAACGCTTGGCGTGGTATCAATTTCAGAGGTACGCAGATAAACCACTTCCGCCACACTATCAACCATGATGCCGATCACTTGCGATTCAGCTTCAATCACGATTACACGTGTGTTGTCTGTCACATCAGCTTGCATCAAACCAAAGCGTGAACGTGTGTCGATAACCGTCACAACGTTACCACGCAGGTTGATAATGCCCAGTACATAGTCTGGCGCACCAGGTACAGGCGCGATTTCGGTGTAACGTAAAACCTCGCGAACCTGCATAACATTAATGCCGTAGGTTTCGTCTTCCAATTGGAAGGTCACCCACTGCAGGACCTCATCGTTCACGTTGTCTTTTTGGACTTCAGCTACCTGAGACATTTGTTTTCCTCTTTACGTGCTGTGCTACGTCAGTTACGCCAATGCATTGGCATCAATACCTTGATTAAGCATGGCAATTAGCGCTTCGACATGAATAAGTGCACACATCTTTTGTTTGACCAATCCAGCCAACCAAGGCCGTTTGCCCGCTTGTTCGCGCCACCGCACTTGCTCTCCGTTCAGTGACTCTGTGCCTAACAGGGTGTCGCATGCTAAACCCCATTTGCTATCACCTAAGATCACAACATAACTATAGTCATCGCGATGGCTGTTATCTGTTATTTTTTCTGGCATTACCCACTTCGCGGTATCAACAATATCGAGTTGCTGATCGCGTTCCGTCTGTAATCCCAAATACCAATCTGGGCGACCAATCAAATGATTGCATTCACCAAGTTGGTGGATACCGCCAAGCTCTGCCAGCGGCACGGCGTACGTCACGCCCATTGATTCAAAAAACAGTACTTGGAACGCATGCTCTGGCACGATGTTCTGCCAAGGCGGGATGATATCTTCACCTGCCTGCGTGTCCAGTTCACTATCTACGTCAGTATCAATGGCAATGTCGGGTCCAACGTCAGACTCAACGTAAGCCTTTTCAACAACATTGGCCTCTACGTCAACATACGTGTCCACATTAAGCGGCGTGACTGTGGCGGATTCAATGTCTTGTTGAACCTCAACCTCTTCAAGTAGAGAAGTGTCTTCTTGAAGTTCTGTCTCTTCTTGAAGCGTTGTTTCTTCGATTATCGAGGTATCAGTACTGAGTGCCGCATCAAGCTCAACGTTAGTATCAACCTCGACCTCAGTATCTATCTCGGTTTCGATCTCTGTCGCAACATCCGTTTCCGTGTCAGTCACTAAGTGCAACGACACCGAAGGCGTCACTTCAGCGACGTCATCAACGGTTTCGGTTAAAGCTTCTGTGTAAGCCTCTACCGCAGCAATTGCATCAGTGACCGTCTCAACGTCAGTTTCAACCTCGGATGCCAAATCAACATCCGTGAGTTCTTCAACTTCTACCTCCATGTCGTCATCAAGCTTTAATTGGCTTAACAGTTTTTCGACATGAGAGAGATCGCGCTCCTCCTGCGTCAGTGTTCTGCCCGTAAAACGTTCAGGGCTGGTCACTTCTTGCAGTTTTAACGCTGGTGCAGGTGCCTCTGAGAAATCAGCATCCAGAAACGCGTTGTCTGGTTGCACAACCTCTTCCGGTTGGATGAGATCATCCTCTCCCAACAAAGCATCAAAGTAAGCGTCCAGTGCTTCAACACTGGTTAAAGCGCCGCTATCTTTCATCCTGCTCTAATCGCTCCAGGTAAGAGAGCAGCGTTTTATAAGCAAAAACGCCACGACAATTTTTTGCGTAATACGATGGCGGCATGTGTTTCAAGCTCGCATCGCGGAATTTAGTGTCAATAGGCACAGCCGATGTCCATACCTGATCGGGGTATCGCACTTTGAGTTCTTGAAGGGTTTCAAGAGAGGCGCGTGTCCGTTTGTCATACATGGTAGGCACAATGCATACCTTGAACGCAGAGCTGCGCGACTTCTGCATAATTTGCAGCGTGCGGATCATGCGTTCAAGCCCCTTCATTGCAAGGAACTCGGTTTGTACAGGAATCAAAATGCGGTTACTGGCCGCTAACGCGTTCACCATCATTACCCCTAAAATTGGCGGGCAATCGATCAGCGCGTAGTCGTATTCTTCTTCGAGACACGCGAGTGTCTTTTTCAGCACCAGCCCCATACCGCCTCGGTTTCCCATCGCGCGATCGAGTGTGGCTAGCGACATATGAGAAGGCAACAAATCAAGGTTTTTATACTCGGTGTTGAGAATAAGCGGCTTTACCGTATCGCGATTAATCGTCTGAAGCTGAAAGAGGTCAAAAAGAGAACGTGGCAATGTATCTGAATCGTAATTCAGATAGGTGGTGAGCGAGGCATGCGGATCGGTGTCGATCAGCAATACACGCTTGTTTCTTTCACTAAGAAGACCAGCAAGGGTAATCGTGGATGTTGTTTTTCCAACGCCGCCTTTCTGGTTTGCAATACTCCAGACTATCACGACTGCTCCTTATACCAAGTTGAGCTCGACGAGAATGCGCTCAGAAATTCGCTCAAGGGGAAGATCTTCTGTCGAAATCCCTGCCTTTGCAACCGCCTGTGGCATGCCATAAACAACGCAACTTTCTTCGTCTTGAGCCCAGACTGTTGAATCTTCTTCTTTCAACATTCTTGCACCATCACGACCGTCTGCGCCCATGCCCGTCAAAACCATGGATAATACTTTATCACCATATATCTTGGCGGCAGACCCAAACGTCACATCAACGCAGGGTTTGTAGTTCATGCGATCGCCACCGTCGATGATTTTGAGGCGAGCCGCACCGGGGCGACCATCAATCATCATCTGCATACCGCCAGGCGCGAGGTATGCGGTGCCCGCTTGCAAGGTGTCACCGTCTTGCGCTTCTTTCACCGAGATCTTGCACAAACCATTAAGGCGCTGAGCAAAGGCTGCGGTAAACGTTGAAGGCATATGCTGGATCAACAAAATCGGAAGAGGGAAATTCGCTGGAAGTGAACTCAGCACTTTCTGCAAAGCAACCGGTCCACCTGTAGAAGTGCCAATCGCGACAAGTTGATAACGCTTACCACTGGCTTTGAATCGACTCATCGAGACAGGCGCAGCCGATCGGGTTGATAGCGTAGAACTTGCCGGACTAGAAAACGGTCGCACTGGCGCACGTGTCGGCGTTGCTGTCGCCGTCGCTGCAGTGGTCGTAACAGGCGCTGCGACGGCTGGACGCGCAGTTGGCATTGGACGACGCATGAATGCACGCTTACGTGCAATTTCATTCACGCGTTGTTGTAGCAGAGAAACCGCTTCATCGCGGTTTCTTGCTATGTCTTCAAACTTTTTAGGCAGAAAATCAAGGGCACCTGCGTCTAACGCATCCAGCGTCGCTTTCGCGCCATCGTGCGTCAGCGATGAAAACATCAAAATGGGTGTTGGATTGGCCTGCATGATCTCGCGAACCGCAGTGATCCCATCCATGATCGGCATTTCAATGTCCATGGTGATGACATCTGGCTTCAATTGCGCCACCTTTTCAACCGCCTCTTTACCATTGACTGCACAGTCAATAACTTGGAGGCGCGGGTCGCCATTGATAATCTCACTCACTCGGCGGCGGAAAAAGCTCGAATCATCCACCACCAACACTTTCACTGCCATATCAGTCCTTATTACTCTTATCGTCCCGCGTAACGTTTAAGCAGATTCGGCGCATCGAGAATCAAAGCAATATGACCATCACTGGTGATTGTCGCACCC
The DNA here is from genome assembly GCA_042096095.1 of Enterovibrio sp. Lineage (GTDB taxonomy): Bacteria > Pseudomonadota > Gammaproteobacteria > Enterobacterales > Vibrionaceae > Enterovibrio. Next base: position 40,579 of record JBELME010000003.1, on the reverse strand, counting down.
GCCATACCCGGCGTACCTTGCAGCAATTCATCAAGAGGTTTAATGACCACCTCTTCCTGACCAATGAGTGAATCAACAACAAAGGCAACAGGCTGATGACCCATCTGAATGATGACGACATGCCCAGAGTCTTTCTTCGACGCACGCTTCTTACAAAGCCAATCTTGCAAGTAGAACAATGGAATGGCTTTATCGCGAACAATTAAGGTCAATTGACCATCAACCGTATTGGTTCTCGCCAAATCTAGGCTAATGATTTCATTAACGTTAGAAAGTGGGAAAGCAAATGGATTGCCGCCGATACCGACCATTAAGGTTGGCAGAATGGCAAGCGTCAGTGGCACTTTGATCGAAATGATCGTACCGCGACCCAATACTGAATCGATGGAGATCGTGCCGTTGAGCTGGGTGATCGCAGTTTTCACCACGTCCATCCCTACACCACGACCAGAGATATCCGAAATTTCTGTTTTGGTTGAGAAACCAGGCGCAAAAATCAGGTTGAATGACTCGGTATCTGTCAAACGCGCTGCAGCATCTGCATCCATCACACCACGTTCTACCGCGATGCCACGAAGCTTCTCAGCATCCATACCACCCCCATCATCTTCGATGGTCAACAGGATATGGTCACCTTCTTGCGATGCAGCAAGGGTAACGGTACCCACACGAGGTTTACCGTTTTGCTCACGCTTGTCTGGCATTTCAATACCGTGGTCGACCGAGTTACGTACCAAGTGGACCATGGGATCGGCCAATGCTTCAACCAAGTTCTTGTCCAAATCGGTTTCTTCACCACGCATTTCCAACACAATGTCTTTTTTAAGGCTTCGCGCCAAATCTCGGACAACGCGAGGGAAACGACCAAATACTTTCTTGATTGGCTGCATGCGTGTTTGCATGACCGCACCTTGCAAGTCAGCAGTCACCACATCGAGGTTGGTCACGGCTTTCGCCATGTTCTCATCCTCACTGTTGGCACCCAAACTCACCAAACGGTTACGCACCAACACCAACTCACCGACCATGTTCATGATGGTATCGAGCGTTGAGGTGTTTACACGCACTGTCTGCTCAGCTTGAGGAACAGGTGGTTTCTTGTCGTCTGCTTTTGCAGGTGACTTAGCAGCAACCGCTGGCGGTTTTGCTGCTGGCGCTTCGGCTTTCGGCACAGGCTTAGGTTCTGGCTCCGCTTTTGGTGCCACGGCTTTCGGTGCATTGTCGATAGGGCTTTTGCCTTTACCGTGCAAGTCATCCAAAAGCTTTTCAAATTCGTCGTCAGTGATGTCATCACCACTCGGACTTTCTACCGCAGCGTTTTGAGGAGGTGGCGCAGCCGCGTCTCCATCAAGTGGCCCTTTGCCTGAACCGTGCAGCTCATCAAGCAGCTTTTCGAACTCGTCGTCCGTAATGTCACCGCTGTCAGATCCCGCCGCAGGCCCTTCCGCTGCAGGTTTTTCTGTTACTTGTGGCCCTTTGCCTGACCCATGAAGTTGGTCAAGCAAACGATCAAATTCGTCATCGGTAATTTCATCGACGGAATCACCGGCGATCGCATCACCTTCCTCAGCAGACGCTTCCGCGACTATCTCAGGCTCTGGTTCTGGCTCGGGTTCCGGCTCTGGTTCTGGCTCTGCCGACGCTTCGTCTTCAGACGCGGGGCGGCTGTATTTGTGCAGCGCGTCCAGCAATGCTGGATCGGCCGCCGGAGCAGGTTCGCTTTGCTGAACACACGCAAACTGTTCGTTAACGGTATCGAGCGCTTGAAGGATGATATCCATCACCTCAGGTGTCAGTTCGCGACCGCCATTGCGGAGATTATCGAAAATATTTTCCGCACCGTGGCAGGTATCTACCAACTCTTTGAGCGATAAAAAGCCAGCACCACCTTTAACCGTGTGGAATCCCCGGAATATTGCGTTCAGCAAATCGCGGTCTTCTGGCGATTTTTCCAGATCCACTAACTGCTCAGACAATAACTCCAGAATTTCACCTGCTTCGATCAAAAAGTCCTGCAGGATTTCTTCATCCATTTCAAAGCTCATAACGCACCCCTAAAAGCCCAGGCTAGAAAGCAAGTCGTCCACATCGTCCTGACTCTGCATCACGTTTTTCTCTTGACGCTGTTCCTCAGTGACAACCGGACCTTCAGCCACGATGCCAGATATTTGTTCTGTTTCTTCTTGCTGATCGTCTTCTAACCCAAACGCGGTTAAGATTTCGACCAGTTGATTTTCTACTTCCTGCACCAACTCAATAACGCGTCGAATGACCTGACCTGTTAAGTCTTGGAAATCTTGCGCCATAAGTATTTCAGTCAATTGACCGTGCAGTTTGGTCGTGTCGCCTTCCACCTGCGTCAAAAGTCCGTCGATCTGGTGACACAGGTCTTTGAAGCTGACGAGGTCAATCCGCCCTCCCATCAAGTTGTTCCATTGAGGACGAACTTGAGCAAGGCATTCCTGAAGATTATCAGCAATGGGCAACGTCGCTTCGACTGCATCCATGGTTCGGTTGGCGGCAATTTCCGTTTTTTCCATAACAAAGTTAAGGCGATCTTTTGCATCAGGGATCTCGCTGTTAGCGAGATCATTGACGCGCGGATCCAAGCGGAAATTAGACAACGAATCATGCAGTTGTCGGGTCAGTTTCCCCACCTCATTGAAGAGCGGATTGCGACTCTCGCTGCTGATTTTCAGCAGCAATTCATTCGCACTTTCCTGATTCCCTTCTTCGAGAAAACTGACCAGCTCTTTAGCTTGGTCGAGTGTTATCATCGTTTAAATATTCCTTCACTGCGCGAAGAAGCAGATCACATGCGCTCGAAAATCTTATCTAGCTTCTCTTTTAACGTTGCAGCGGTAAACGGCTTAACGATATAGCCATTTACGCCCGCTTGAGCAGCTTCAACGATTTGCTCACGCTTGGCTTCCGCAGTGATCATCAATACAGGAAGATGCTTTAATTCATCATCTGCACGGATGTTCTTGAGCAAATCAATGCCCTGCATGCCAGGCATGTTCCAGTCAGTGACGACAAACTCGATTCCGCCTTTCTTGAGAATTGGCAGAGCTGTTAGGCCATCATCAGCTTCAACAGTGTTGTTGAAACCCAGATCACGAAGGAGGTTCTTAACGATACGGCGCATTGTTGAGAAGTCATCAACAATGAGGATTTTCATGTTTGTGTTCAAAGTTGCCTCCGGTGAGGTCCCTTATAATTGTTAAAACTTACTTTGACCAAGCGGATAGCTTAGTCCGTAACCGCTGCATTGCCTGATTTTGTATCTGGCAAACTCGGGATTCACTGACCCCGATAATGGCACCAATCTCTTTGAGGTTAAGTTCCTCATCGTAATAGAGAGAGAGCACCAAAGCCTCTCTTTCAGGAAGCTCGGTGATAGCTTTTGCCAAGTGAACCTTGAAGCTATCCTCCTCCACTTCCTGAAAGGGAAGATTTTCTTCTCGATGGCTTTCAATCACGAAAGCATCTTCTGAAACGCCTAGGTCATCCATCCCGATTAAACGCCCTGAATTGATGTCGTTTAATGCGTTGTGGTATTGCTCAAGGCTCATGCCTAGACGTTTTGCAATTTCTTTGTCGTTTGGATCGCGACCCAACTCACCTTCTAGGTGTGCAATGGCGTCACTGATCTGACGGTTGTTCTTGTGAACAGAACGCGGTACCCAGTCACCCTTTCGAATGTCATCAAGCATCGCGCCACGAATTCGGATACCTGCGTAGGTTTCGAAACTCGCCCCTTTGGAAGGGTCATAGTTTTGTTGCGCTTCTAACAAACCAATCATGCCGGCTTGAATTAGATCCTCGACCTGAACATTCGGGGGCAACCGTGAGATCAAGTGGTGAGCAATACGCTTAACAAGCGTAGAGTACTGCTCAATCACCGTCTCAGTGGATGCGCCTGTCCTGCTGTAGGTGAGCGCTCTATTCACTGAGGTAATCCCCCGCTGCCTCGTCTCTCACGAGCAGTCTTTCAACAAAAAATTCTAAATGACCACCTGGGTTTCGTGGTACTGGCCAAGTCAGCGCTTTGTTCGCTAGCGCATTCAATGCCAACGCCGCAGGTGAACTTGGGAACGCATCAACAACCACTTTTTGCTTCTTCACAGACTGTCGCACACGTTCATCTAATGGGACACATGCTACTAACTCTAGATTAGCATTTAAAAATCTTTCAGTTACTCGCGTTAATTTTGTAAATAAGTCTCTACCTTCACGATAACTGCGAACCATGTTGGCGACGACTTTAAAGCGTGTTACACCGTGTTCACGGCTCAATAATTTAATGAGCGCGTAAGCATCTGTTATGGATGTAGGTTCATCACACACCACGATAACCACATCTTGCGCTGCACGAGAGAAGCTCAACACCATGTCAGAAATACCGGCTGCGGTATCCACCAGCAACACATCCACTTCTTCATCCAAGGTGCCAAATGCGCGGATGAGCCCTGCATGTTGAGCCGTACTGAGTTCTGTCATGCCTCGCATTCCTGACGACGCAGGAATAATGCGCATACCGTGAGGGCCTTCAACAATAATGTCTTTTAGGTCACACAGCCCCTGCATCACGTGGCTCAAATTCTTACCCACCCGAAGGCCAAGCAATACGTCAACATTGGCAAGGCCCAAATCGGCATCCAAGACCATGACTTTCTTGCCTTGTTTCGCCATGGAAGCAGCGATGCCCAACGTAATGTTTGTTTTACCAACGCCCCCCTTACCTCCGGTGACGGTAATCACTTTGGTGCGAGTCGGGTTGGTCAGGCGGCGGAGGCCGCTTGCTTGATCATGCATGGTTGTCTCAATCATAAAAGTCCGCCGCATTCGACTCTGGTACATCATGACTCCAGAAATGGTTTTGCTGCTCTGAATCCTGCGCCATTAATTCACTGGCTTTGTTGACCAAATATCTTCCACTCGCCTGTCGAATGTCCTCTGGAACTCGCTGGCCGTCAGCCAAATAAGTCACAGGCAGTGCGTTTTCAATGGTCACACTGAGTAATTCCCCAAGACTGAGGGATTCATCCAACTTAGTCAGTACGCATCCAGAGAGTGGAATGCGCCGGAAATGGTCAATCGTCTCTTGCAACACGCGACGTTGAGACGTCGCGGGTAACACGAGTAGGCTTCGGATATGTGAACCGCTACTTTGAATGAGCGTGTCCAGCTGTTCGGATAACCTAAGATCCCGCTGCCCCATCCCTGCAGTGTCTAACAGAATCAGTCGTCGATGACGTAACTGATACAGTATATCGGCCAGTGCCTCCGCATCTTTAGCAACTTTTACTGGACAGCCCAAAATTCGGCCGTAAGTGGCTAACTGCTCGTGAGCACCGATACGAAATGTATCTGTTGTAACGAGTGCAATGTCTTCTGGACCAAAGTCCATCGCCGCTCTCGCTGCCAATTTTGCAATGGTGGTGGTTTTGCCTACGCCTGTCGGGCCTAGTAACGCAATCACACCGCCTGTTTCTAATAGGTTTTCATCAGTCGTAATCACTTGATCTGCAACCAAATCAAGCAACTCAGACCAGGCTTCGTTCGGTGGTGTATCCTCAGGGATATAGCCTGCTAACTGATCAGCAAGAACAGGGGACAGACCCATCTTCTCTAACCGTTTAATCAGCATCGCGCGAAGCGGTTCTTTGCGTTCAACTTCTTGCCACATCAAACCAGATAATTGGTGTTCTAACAGGCCGCGAATGGTGGCCATTTCTTTGCGCATGGCCTCCATTTCATCAGTTTGACGTGGCGCATTTTTACGGGATTCAACGCGGGTGGCGTCGAGTCTATTTTCTTGGCGACCATTGCTGCGCATTTCGCGGCGATCTGCCTCGTCACGTTTTTGACGATACAGACGGTCAAGTTCTTGTCCTTTGGCTTGTTGGTTACGCGCATGTTGGCTGGTGTTTTGGGACGAGCCATAGCCTTGCGAGGCGCCGTAACCACTGCGATTTTGGTTATTTTGTGAAGGTTGTTGTGGTGCGTTACCGTAACCTTGTGAAGCATTTGCTTCTCGGCGGTTTGAAGAAGGTTGCTCCGCATACGCCGTTTCAGTTTGGCGTAGTCGTGCATCTTTTTGACGAGCCAGTAACGCGGTGAGCGAATCCATTTCTTGGCCGGGTTCGTCATCAACTTGACTCTCAGGTAACTGAGACTGATAACGATCGAGCAAGCTTGAGAACTTACTCCCAAGCGCACCACCCAAAGGTTTTCTCGCCGTTTCTTTGTTAATGTCACGGCGCACGTGCACTTTGTCTTCCACCAAGCGGCGTTGCTGGTGGACGCGATCCATGCTTTGCGCCATTTGTGTACGCGCCGCGTCTTGGCGCGTGTCGCGAGTGGGCGTTTCAGTGTCGACAGCCGCCACGATTTCGACGCCGCCAGTCACTTTCTTATTTGACATGATGACTGCATCCGCACCCAAAGCTTCTTTCACTTCGGCTAGTGCAGTTCGCATGTCTTTGGCAAAAAATCGTTTAATCTTCAAAATCGTTGTCCTGATTTACTGATGCTTGGCATCAGTTGCCAACCGCTCTCACAATTCTTATCTGTTTTTCATCCGGCACTTCTTGGTAAGAGAGTACGCGAAGCGTCGGAATCGTGTTCTTCACAAATCGGGCTAGGGTTGAGCGTAATACACCTGACGTTAACAACACGGCAGGCTCACCCTGCAATTCTTGCTGTTGCGTCGCCTCTGACAGACTTTGTTGCAAACGCTCTGCCAGTCCTGGCTCGATGCCAGTGGACTCTCCCCCTGATGCCTGCATAGTTTTATGCAATATCTGTTCCAACTCAGGAACCAAAGTGATAACGGGCAATTCTGGCGCTATACCATTGATTTCTTGCACGATTAAACGCTTCAATGAAATTCGCACAGCGGCAGTTAAAATGTCGGGATCTTGACTCTTCGGCGCGTACTCAGAAAGTGTCTGTATGATCGTTCGTACATCGCGAATAGGAATGGCTTCATTCAGCAGGTTTTGCATCACTTTCACCACCACGCCAAGCGAGATGAGATCGGGGATCAAGCCTTCCACCAAGCGAGGTGCTTGTTTAGACAGAAGCTCAATCAAGTTCTGCGCTTCTTCATGGCCCAGCAGACGCTCAGCGTTGTTGGTTAGCATTTGACTCAGGTGCGTCGCCAATACCGTGGCGGAGTCCACCACGGTATACCCCAATGCTTGTGCATGTTCTCGCTGCGACTTTTCAATCCATACCGCTTCTAAACCAAACGCAGGGTCAATCGTTGGCTCACCATCAATGGGGCCAAAGACTTGCCCGGGGTTAATCGCCAATTCATTGTCAGGACGAATATCAGCTTCACCGACGGCGACACCCATCAAGGTGATGCGATAGCTGTTCGGGGGCAACTCAAGGTTGTCACGGATATGAACGGGCGGAATAAGGAAACCAAAATCTTGAGAGAGCTTCTTTCGTACCCCTTTCACGCGGTCAAGCAGCTCGCCACCTTGGTCTCTGTCAACCATAGGGATTAAGCGATACCCCACTTCCAAGCCAATCACGTCAACAGGTTGAACATCATCCCAAGACAAATCTTTTGGTTTTGGTGCCACGATTTCTTGCTTTGGTTTCGCCAATTCTGCCGCTTTGATTTTCTCTTGTGTCTTCACTTTCCAATAGGCAAAACCGCCACAAATCAAGGCGAGTGCCAGAAACGGCACATGCGGCATGCCCGGTACAATCCCCATCACGAACAAAATGCCCGTGGCAATAATTAACGCTTTGGGGTTATCTACCAGTTGGAACACCAACTGCTGCCCCATGTCTTCGTCGGTGTTTTGGCGCGTTACCATGATTGCCGCACCAATCGACAAGAGTAGCGATGGGATTTGAGCAACAAGACCGTCACCAATGGTCAGCAAGGTGTAGATTTCAATCGCTTCGGAGAAGCTCACATTGTGTTGAATCATACCGATGGAGAGACCACCGATAATATTGATGGCGAGAATCAAAATACCCGCGATGGCATCGCCTTTGACGAATTTTGACGCACCGTCCATCGAACCGTAGAAATCCGCTTCTTTCGTCACTTCTTGACGACGCGCTCTTGCTTGGTCTTGGTTTATCAAGCCTGCATTCAAATCCGCATCGATGGCCATTTGTTTACCCGGTAAGGCATCCAAGGTGAAGCGCGCGCTTACTTCGGAAATACGTCCCGCACCTTTGGTCACAACCATGAAGTTAATGATCATCAAGATCAGGAACACCACCAGACCTACCGCGTAGTTACCGCCGATAACCACAGAACCAAACGCGTCAATCACCTGACCCGCAGCGCCAGGCCCTTCATGACCATGCAATAGAACAACACGTGTAGATGCAACGTTCAGCGCCAAGCGTAAAAGTGTGGCGATAAGAAGAACTGTGGGAAACGCTGCAAAATCGAGGGGCCTACGGGTGTAGATGGTCACCAAAAGGACAACAAGCGACAAGGCGATGTTGAACGAGAAGAACATATCAAGCAAAAAGGCGGGAACAGGAAGAACAACCATGGCGAGCGCTGACAACACCAACACAGGTGCGCCAATCGCAGGCATAACGCCAACCTTGAAAGGGAGTTTATTTTGGACCTTGTCGTAGAACGGCAAAGAGAGCTTCATGGTTTGTCTGTCGTCTCGGGCTACATCACTACACCCTGTCTAGCAAAAAACGAACCATGTTTTTTTGTCTTTTTAATCAGCTTATTACGCAAACTGTACAGTTACTAAACGATTAGCGACGTAATTCTGTCGGTATGGGCATTTGCTGCTCGACAAGTGGCTTAGGCTTGCGCCCACGCCCTTTCTTGTATTGCTTCAACTGGAAAACATACGCAAGCAATTGTGCGATGGCAGCAAACAGACCGTCGGGAATTTGTTGTTCAAGTTCGGTGCTATAGTAAACCGCACGTGCGAGAGGCCGCGCTGGGACAATCATGATGTCGTGCTCTGCGGCTATTTCTCGGATTTTTAACGCGAGGAAATCAGAGCCTTTGGCGACCACTACGGGGGCTTTGTCTATCTTGCTGTCATAGCGCAGCGCGACAGAATAGTGTTCCGGGTTGGTGATCACCACGTCGGCGGAAGGCACTTCAGACATCATTCGTCGCTGCGCCATTTCGCGCTGGAGCATACGAATACGGCCTTTTACTTCAGGCTTACCTTCGGTGTCTTTGTATTCGTCTTTGATTTCCTGCTTGGTCATTTTTAACTGATCATTGTGCTGCCAGATTTGGAATGGCACGTCGATAGCGACCACAACCAGCAGCGAACAACTGATCAGAAGCACGAAGTTCAAAAGAATATCGAGCGCGTGAAAAAGGTTAGCGGGGAAGGTTTCAATGTTGAGCTGGAAGAAGTCTTCAAGGCTCGCCCACATCAAGTAGAAAGCGACGCCAGACACCAGAGCGACTTTCAGTATCGACTTGATAAGCTCTACCATGCTCTGCTTACCGAACATGCGCTTAATGCCCTGAAGCGGACTCATCTTCGATAATTTAGGCCGTGCAGCTTCCCACGAAAAGGATACACCGCCTAAGGCCGCAGCCCCCACCAGTCCCGCGACAAATAGCGTCAGCAGGATAAGCATGAGTGGCAACACGAGATGGAATATCGCGCCGTAAATAATGTTGCCCAACGATGTGACGTCAAAAATCTCTCCTCGCGTTAGCGTGAAGAACTTTCGCATCACCTCCAGCAAGGCTTCGCCAAGCCCACCCCCGAACCACATCAGCGCAACAGCACCAAGAACCAGTACTGCAACCGATGCCAATTCTCTTGAGCGCGGAACCTGACCTTTCTCCCGCGCCTGCTCCCGCCTTCGGGGTGTGGCGTCTTCTGTGCGTTCTTGACCGTCGTTCTCTGCCATTAGGCACCTCCGCCGTTAGCGCAGTCGAGACGAATCAAGTCACAGATGGTATTCAAACCCGTATCCCAGTGGTTCAAGTAATGCGGCAAGATGCCACTGAGGATGTACCAGCAGATCAATAACCCCACCAGCAAGGCAAAGGAGAAACCAAGGGAGAAGATGTTTAACTGAGGCGCGGCACGCGTCATGATACCGAAAGACAGGTTAACCGTGAGCAGCGCAATGATTCCCGCCAACGACATGCCAAGCCCTACGCTGAACATGATGCCGAACCAAGAAGCCATCGCCCGAAAATCCGCGGATTGCAGCGACTCGCCAATGGGGAGGCTTTTGAAACTCATCACCACCAGATTCAGCATTTGTAAGTGCCCATCGGTCGCGAGAAAAATCATGGTAGCCACAAACATAAAGAGCTGACCAAGCAAAGGCGTGTTCTGACCGTTGGCGGGGTCCACCATGGAGGCAAAACCCAAGCTCGATTGCATACCCAAAATCTGACCTAACAACACGAAGGTTTGAATGATGAACTGGGTGACGGTACCCATCGCAACGCCAATCAAAATCTGTTGCGCCAGCATGATGACGCCGCCAAGCGACACCAATTCCACCGTGTCGGGTACACGAGGAATCGACGGCATGACGGCAAACGTAATCGCAAGTGACAGGTATAAACGTACACGAACCGGCACGAAACGTGCGCCGAAAAACGTCATTGTCATCATCATTGACGAGATGCGGGTCAGCGGCCAGAAGAACTGGGCTAACCACTCGAGGAGGATGCTGGCTGGGTATTCCATACCGTGAGGCTCGTCAGTACAGCAAATGCGGTATCTCTTCCATCAAGCGGAAGAAATACTCCATGAGCATACGGGTCATCCAATGCCCAAAGAGCATCAGCGCGAGCAAGGTGGCAATCAAACGGGGTAAGAAACTCAAGGTTTGTTCGTTGATAGAGGTCGCCGCTTGGAAAATAGCGACAATCAACCCCACCAGCAAACCGGGAATAATGATGGCGCATACCATGATAATGATCAGGTAGAGCGCATCTTGAAACAGTTCGACAAACGCTTCTGGTGCCATGACCGACTCCTACCCAAAACTGCCAGCAAGCGTCGACAAGATGAGGTTCCACCCATCTACCAACACAAACAACATGAGCTTAAACGGCAAGGATACAATCATGGGCGAGAGCATCATCATACCCATTGCCATCAGGACTGACGCCACCACCAAATCGATAATTAAAAACGGCAAAAACAACATGAAACCGATTTGGAACGCGGTTTTGAGCTCTGACGTGATGAACGCGGGAATAAGCACCGACATCGGCACGGTTTCTGGATCAGTCGCATCTGAGCCAGACATGTTCACGAAGGTTTCAAGATCTTTCACGCGCGTTTGCTTGAGCATGAACTCTCGCAGTGGCACCTGCACGCGCTCAAAGGCTTCTTTCGAGGAAATCTCTTCGTTCATATACGGCTGCACCGCAGAGACATTCATGCGATCAATCACAGGCGACATGATGAAAAACGTCAGAAACATCGAAATGCCGATGATGACTTGGTTTGACGGTGTTTGTTGCAAGCCCATGGCCTGACGAAGAATCGACATGACCACCACGATACGGGTGAACGAGGTCATCAAGATAACAATGGCGGGCAAGAAACCCAGCGCTGTCATCAACGCGAGAATTTGCAACGTGACCGAGTAATCTTCCGTGCCGTCAGGATTCACCGTCATAGTAAGCGCTGGAATACCGCCTCCCCCATTTTTCGCTTGCATCATTGACGCTTCTCCCGCGTCGTTGAGCAAGGTTTCGGTGATGGTTTCAGATGACGGCGTTGGCGCAGGCTCTGCTTCCGCGTATGCAAAAGGAGTGACAATAAAACAGCAAAGCGCCAGAAAAATGGCAGTGACGGATTTAAGACGCATCATTGTTCTTCAAAATGTTGTTGAGTTGAGATGAAAACGCGCTGTTGGCGTCAGACGTTTTAGGGCTGGCATTCGTGGGATTCGCGTTGCTTTGAGCATCTCCCATCGGCGTATCAAGTGATTTCAGCAGCGTGATTTGCTGCGATGTCACCCCAATCAAGACTTGCTCACCGTTCACATCCAGCACCATGACACGCTCTCTTTGCCCTAGGGGAAGTTGGCTTATCACCTTCAAACCTGGCTTTGCGCCCATGAGCGCGGGCACTTTCATGCGTTTTAGCAACCATGCCAACGCAAAGATCAAACCAATGACTGCGAGCAACCCCGCGAGGGTCGTTGCCAAGCTCTCACTTGAAGTGGGCACGGCGAATGCAGTTGGCGCGAACAATGCGCTTACTATTGCCAGTCGTTTCTTTGCCATCGTGACGTCCATTGAAAGTTGGATAAGAGTAAAATGCATGATGTAAAGAGGGGTTAAGCAAGATTCAGGCCTAAAAAAAGCGCCTCTAAACAGAGACGCTTTTTGAGCCTTAGCACATAGCAAAAAATGCACAGACAAACGTGTGTGGCAATGCGCTAATTGTCAGGGAAACATTGAATTAACGCAGTTTCTTAATACGCTCAGTTTGGCTAATAACGTCCGTCAAACGGATACCAAACTTGTCATTCACCACAACCACTTCGCCGTGCGCAATCAATGTGCCGTTAACCAACACATCCAGTGACTCACCCGCTAGGCGATCGAGTTCTACCACTGAACCTTGGTTCAATTGCAGCAGGTTACGAATGTTAATATTAGTGCGACCCACTTCCATTGAAATGGTGACAGGAATATCGAGGATCGCATCGAGTTTACGCTGCTCATCAGCATTCATCGGCGGCGCTTCGTCCACCAACTCGTCTAAAGGCGCAGTTTGAACGTCATCACCACCTTCAACTTCTGCTTGTTCAGCAAGCGCTGCAGCCCAATCGTCTTCTACATCACTCATGATTATCTACCACACATCGTTATTAACTATCGCCACTGTTGCTATCGTCTTCTAATAGCTCCAAAGCAAGAATATCGTCATCCATCTGTACCACATCACTTTTTTGTACTTCTGGACGTTTTAATTTTTCCGTTATTTTTATAGCAAGATTATCGTTTGACTGACCCATCTTGCCACGGAACGTCGGCAAGTCTTCAATAAACACAGTGCATGCATCGGGCATTTTCACTGGAATGACATCACCCACTTCCAATTCCATCATGTCTCGCAGTGACAACGTGGTTTCAAGCAGCTTTGCGGTTAGCGCCACTTCCACATCCATCACTTCGTCTTGTAAGGCTTTTGACCAACGAAGGTCGGTATCCATCTTGTCGCTTTGGATACCCGCATCAAGCAATTCACGAATTGGCTCAACCATCGAATACGGCATCACGATGTGGAAATCACCACCACCGCCATCGAGCTCGATGTGGAATGAACTCACGACGATCACTTCCGTCGGGCTCACGATGTTTGCCATGGCAGGGTTAACTTCGGAGTCTAAATACTCGAATTCCACCTTCATGACAGGGGCCCAAGCATCTTTGTAATCTTCAAAGATCAGCTTAAGCAGCATTTGAATAACGCGACGCTCAGTTGGCGTAAACTCACGACCTTCGATACGGGCATGGAAACGGCCATCACCACCGAAGAAGTTCTCTACCAAAATAAAGACCAGTCGCGCTTCCATGGTAACCAGTCCCGTACCTTTTAGCGGACGGAAGCGCACCATGTTCAAACTGGTGGGTACAAACAACGTATTTTGGTATTCACCAAATTTCACCATTTGTACGCCATTGATAGACACTTCTGCGGTTTTACGCAGCATATTAAACAAGCTGATACGCATATGACGTGCGAATCGCTCGTTGATCAGCTCCAGCGTGGGCATTCGCCCACGAACGATACGGTCTTGTGAAGAAAAATCGAAATTGGATGCGGAGGCGAGATCCCCACCACCCGATTCGGGCTCTTCCTCTTCTGTATCGTCGACACCATGGAGAAGCGCATCAATTTCGTCTTGACTGAGAAGATCGGTCACATTGCACCTATTGCATTACAAAGCCAGTAAACAACACCCGCTCAACCACAGTTTTGCCGGTGACTTTTTCCATCGCCGCCTGAACGGTATCGACGGCTTGCTTTCGGACTTCCAGTTGCCCTTGTGGCGTACGCAGTTGCTCAACGGTTGCAGCCCCGAACGTGGTCAGAAGGCTATGCTCAACCAATGGCAAATTCTGCCTCGCCATCACTTCATTACTATCACCACGCACCATCAACTGCACTTTTACCTGTACCAGTCGTTGTTGCATGTCACCCGTGACGTTAAACACAAACGGTTGCGGTAGCGTCACGTAAATCGCTTGGAGACTCACCGGTTCGGGCTCTTCGATGACAATGTCTTCTTGCGAAGCCTCATCGCCACCAGACATGAGGAAGAATGCAGCACCACCGCCACCACCTAACAACAGCAAAGCCGCCACAATAATGATGATAAGTTTCTTTTTACCACCACCGCCGCCTTCGCCTGCTTCGATATCTTCGTCTGCCATATTTCACCTCAGCCCTAAGTCAATCCATTGTGGGGGGGTCCCCCCCTAAACATGCGGAGCAAGAATGCTACATTAAGCATAATAGTCAACACGATCTTTTGATGCGTTAACATAAACATCGCGATTTATGCCATTGAGATCGGTGTCTTGTTCCAAATCATTCCGTCCAGAACGATGACCACCTTGCTGGCCGCTCTGTCCGCCTTGTTCATTACCTTGCGCTTGGTTGCCTGTGAAGGCTTGTCGTCCACCCGCGTCTTGTTGTTGAACAGACGACTGCGCAAGCTGCAAACCTTGTTGCTGCAGCATTTCACGAAGGCGTGGCATAGATTGTTCAACCAGGTCTCTTGCCTGTGTATTTGCCACGGTGAACTGCACGGTCGCTTGGTCTTGATTCATCGACAGCTTGATTTGCATGCGACCCATTTCTGGTGGATCAAGACGAATATCGACGTGTTTGAGGTTCTTCGACAGCATCATGTTGACGCGTTCCGATAAGGCATTTGCCGCTTCGGCTTGGTTTTGGCTCATTTGCAGTGGGGTTTGTGCCACGGCATTGTCTAATTTGGCTGCCGTCGTCGTGCTTTGATTCCCCATGCTCGACGCCAACTGCTGTGCGAGATGTTCAGCTTTCACCTCTTTGCCGGCTTTCCCCGTCTCACTCAATGTCTTGGCGGCGGTCGCATCAAGCAATGCGGCACTCGATGCCGATTGCGTCAGCGTTGGATCGGCCTGCATGTTTGCTGGAGTCCATGGAATCGCTGCGAAAGCACTCAACGGCGTTGATGCCTGTGCTTGCGGGTTCACGGCAGCTTGGACGGCAGAGGCCGCTTGATTCATGGTGGCTTGGGGCGCGAGGCCGCGTGCTGCCATGTCATTAAGCGTGGCTTGAGCATCACCCACCGCCATGGTGGGGGCAACAATTTGTGCCGCCTGCTGCATTCGCATCATGGCTTCTTGCCCCGCTTTACCTTGCCATTCAGGGTTTGCCCCAGCTTTAGAAAGCATCTCAGGCGTTACTTCGCCATCCACCAAAGGAGCTTGAGGCTGAACAGCGTTCAGCGCAGCAACAGATGCCAGTGTTGGATTTAGTACGTCGTTATCAATGTCTGATGCATCTTGCGCCACAATACGTCGTGTCATCTTAGGGGCATCAGACAATAATTCTTCTGGCTTCACGCCACTGCGTTGAATGGCCACCGCCAAGGCGAGTGCATCTTCACTGACCGCTTCATCTGGTGAGGCAGGTTGTGCTTTTTTCAGCAGTGCGACCAGTTCTGCATCAGACAAGGTTTTTAATGTTTCAGGGGCAACGCCCAATTTTTCGGAGACGGCATCAACGTGCTGTTGTGCAAGCTTAACTTCTTCAGTCTCTACGTTTTGCATACCTTGATGACGGATTGCAGGCTCATCCACTTTCATCACCGCTTTCAGTTCGTCGTCCTGCGGTAACGGCAATGCTTTGCCAGCAACAGCAGGCGCATCATCATTCAGCAACGCCATTTTTTCGTCGCTGAGAGAAACAGACTGTTCAACCGGTTTTAACACCGCATTGGCTTCGTTCAAGCGCTGTAACAGGGCTTCACCTTCAACGTGTTTTGCGGTTTGAGCCAAAAGCACATCTTGGCTTTCTGATTCGAGGCCTGTCGCCTTAGCGCCCTCTGACGCGAGGCTTTCACCTTCAAGCAGCGCGTCATCCACTAACTCACCGTCCAGTAACACTTCTTCGCCATCACCTGACGCTGCCACGCTCTCGAGTAGCGCATCAGAAATGGCCTCTTCACTCGCCATTGCATCTCCGGATACAAGGTTTTCCGCAGAGACTTCTGCGGTGCCTTCTCCGTCGCCAGAGACAAGTTGAGCAAGTTGTGCAAAGAAGCCTTCGCCATCAGCACTGGAGGTTTCAGGCGACAGTACGCCTTTGGTCTCGCCTATCAGCGCTTTTTTAGATGACACATCGGAAAGTAAGAAACTGGTTTGGTTCATAATGATCCCGCTTCGGATACTTTATCGGTTTTGCCAGTCATACTGCTGCTGGCGAATCGTTAAAAAGTTTTAAGCAATTATCAGGCCAAGCTAGTAGGAATTGCGTTGTTGTCGGGAAAAACTCAGTGTCGCAAACTCGTCCATCTGCTTTTGCTCTTGCCTTTCAGCCCGCATTTTTGCTTCTTTCTGGCGTTTTTCTATGAGCCATTCAAGTGAACGCGTTTTTTGTCGACATTGCTGCCAATGCTCTTGGCAACGTTCAACGTTGTCTTCAAAGTCGATTGCCGCCTGGCGTTGTTTTGCCAACGTTTCATCGAGTTGAAAGATAAATCGGTTGAGGTGACCATAGCTGCTGGCGCTCAGCCCTTCTTTGCCGCGCTCCGACATTTGGCGGAAATAATCCAAACGGTAGCGTTCAATCTGTTCAAGCTGAACGTAGTAGCCTTGCAACTCTTGTTGCGCTGACACCAAGGCAAGCTGGGCTTTATGCTCAAGGCCTTTCGCTTGCTCGAGTAACAGGGACATGGCGTTATCAGACATACGTTAGTTACCCCTGCAGCGTCGAGCGCAACATGTTGACGCACATGTCGTAAGGCACCACATCTTTCATGCCTTGTTGCAGGTAACCATCAAGGCGTGGCTTTAACGTGAACGCTTGGTCGATCCCCTGATCGGTGCCCGGCTTATACGCGCCAATAGACACAAGATCCTGATTTTTCCGACAAACGGACAAAATTTGCCGCACCGCGCGAGACATCAACATGTGCTCGTCGTTCACGATATTTGGCATCACACGGCTCACCGAGCGCTCCACATCAATCGCGGGATAATGCCCTGCATCGGCCATTTCACGAGAGAGGACAATGTGACCATCCAAGATCGCACGTGCGGCATCCGCGATGGGGTCTTGAAGGTCATCACCTTCCGTCAATACGGTAAAGAATGCCGTGATAGAACCTTGTCCGTCACTGCCGTTACCCGCACGTTCAACCAACGCCGGTAGCTTGGCAAATACCGAAGGCGGATAACCTTTGGTCGCTGGTGGTTCACCCACTGACAACGCTATCTCACGCTGCGCTTGCGCAAAGCGCGTCAGTGAATCCATCAGTAACAAAACGTCTAAGCCTTGGTCGCGGAAGTACTCTGCGATGGTGAGGGCGGTTTGGCAGCCTTTCAAACGCATCAATGGCGATGCATCAGCCGGTGCTGCGATCACGACAGAACGCTCACGCCCCTCTTTGCCGAGGATTTCATCAATGAATTCTTTAACTTCGCGTCCACGTTCACCAATCAAACCAACGACAACCACTTGCGCCGTCGTGCCTCGGGTCATCATGCCCAAGGTGACCGATTTACCGACACCGGAACCCGCGAACAAGCCAATACGCTGGCCTTTGCCCACGGTCAGCAACCCATTAATGGCTTTAATGCCTACATCAAGGGGCGTATCAATGGGCTTTCTTGCGAGTGGGTTGATGGTTGCAGGCACAAAAGGCGCGGTTTGACCCGTGAAAATATCGCCCAAGCCATCAAGAGGATTGCCGACGCCGTCAATCACTCGGCCCAATAATTCAAGGCCGACAGGAATGCCTTGCTCTTCTGAGATTGGCGTGACGCGCGCACCAGGTAAAACACCCGAGATTTGCTCGCTTGGCATGAGATAAAGCGTATCACCGGAGAAGCCGACCACTTCCGCTTCAATGCTGCCATGCAATGTTTCCACACTGCACAAACTGCCAATCGACGCGCGGCAACCAATGGCTTCGAGGGTTAACCCCACCAAACGCACAAGCTTGCCTGATGCAACCGGACGTGTAGCAAGATTTTCAAATTTAAGGGTATTTAGGCGTTCAGACAGGCTGACCATCTTCGTCTCCCGCGTCGTCTACAGGCGATGGATCAGGTTCATTGGCCGAATGCAGATCTTGAGGTTCAGTGTCTTCGCTTGTTTCAGCGACTTTCTGGTCCGCCATGGTTACGGCGTCCACATCACTATCGCCTTCCGTCTGATCGATGTGTGCTTCTTCTGTTTGCACATCACCAGCTGCTAGCTCTGGTTCAGGCTTGCTTTCTTCTGCAGGAATATCGCTGATATCCACATGACGGAGCACATCTGCGCCCGCGCCATCTTCTGGCAGTTCAGGCTCGCTCGTGAGGTTTTGACCGACAAAGCGTGTCAGCAATTGCTTGATGCGATCTTCTATGCGGTAGTCGACCACAGAGTCGCCGCACGCGACTTGAATATCACCGCGGTTAAGCGATGGTTCGGAGAACAGTTTCCACTGACGGTCTTGAAGAGATTCCGAATTATGCGCTTCCATCACCACATCCATGTCTTCAGGATGCAGGTAGATGGCAATCTGTCGTCCCGCCATAGGCAAGGCCGACACCGCTTCGCGCAAGGTGTTGAGAATCACTTGAGAATTGGTCGACACCTCGGTTTGAATGACCGCTTTCGTCAACTGAATCACCATCTCCATGACTTGTTGATGCACCTGATGGTCCACTTGCGTCAAAGGAAAGGCGAGTTTTTCGATAATAGCGTCAAGATGCTGACAGCGGTTTTCAATCAGTTGCTGACCTTCGGTTAAGCCTTCTTGAAAGCCTTCTTCCTTGCCAGCATCAAACCCTGCGGTTTTACCTTCTTCAAATCCCGCATCACGGCCTTCAGTGAACCCCTCCTCACGCCCTTCTTCCATGCCTTCTTCGTAGGCAGAGTGGCGGATTTGCTCTAACGCATCGGGCGTAAGCATTTTGAAATCGATTTCGGGCTCTTGTGGCTCCTCCTCGAT
Source organism: Enterovibrio sp. (assembly GCA_042096095.1). Classification (GTDB taxonomy): domain Bacteria; phylum Pseudomonadota; class Gammaproteobacteria; order Enterobacterales; family Vibrionaceae; genus Enterovibrio. The sequence continues at coordinate 21,394 of JBELME010000003.1, read as the reverse complement.
ATCAGACGGTTCCCAGCTAGGGTCGTAATTAAGTGCGGTCTCTTTCGGCAAGGCCGCGTTGGGATCGTAATTAGGGATAGACCAGCGCTCTAAAACGCCTTCTTCCTGTTCCGTTGATCGGATGTAACCACGACGGCGATCTAAGCTCATGCAGCAACCTTACGCGATAACGCAGACATCATGCTTTCTGAAGGCAGAACGGACATTTTCATGATTACAAGAACTCGTCCGCGCCACCGCTGCTGAGCATGATTTCGCCAGCATCGGACAAACGGCGCGCAACAGACAGGATTTCTTTCTGTGCCGCTTCCACATCGGCAACGCGAATGGGGCCCATGGCTTCCAAATCGTCTTGCAGCATTTCTGCCGCACGCTTCGACATGTTGCGGAAAATCTTCTCGCGAAGGCCTTCTTCTGCGCCTTTGAGAGCTTTTTGAAGCGCTTCTTGAGGAACGTCTTTGAGGATGGCCTGAATACCACGATCGTCCACTTCGGCAAGGTTGTCGAAGACGAACATAAGATCCTGAATTTGCGATGCCATCTCTTCGTCGTTCTGCTCGATTTGTTCCATCAATGCAGACTCGAGCGCATTGTCCATGTAGTTCATGATATCGGCAGCGGCTTTCAGGCCACCAATCTTCGCGGCTTGCGCACCGGCTTGACCCGCGAACTGTTTCTCCATGATTTCATTAAGCTCATGAAGTGCCGCTGGTTGAACTTCTTCAAGGTTGGCAATACGCATGACCAAGTCGAGCGCATCACGCTCGGCAAACTGGGTCAAAATCTCTGCAGATTGCTCTGGTTCTAAGTAAGACAGAACAATGGTTTGGATCTGCGGGTGCTCGTTGATGATGATTGACGCGACCTGGCGTGGGTCCATCCATTTGAGGGAATCGAGGCCTTTTGAACCGCTACCCAGCAAAATTTGGTCAACCAAGTTCGTTGCTTTATCTTCACCCAGTGCTGCCACAAGCGCATTCCGGACGAAGTCTTCACTGCCCATACCAATGGCGGTGAACTGTTGAATTTCTTCTAAGAACGTACGATGAACGGCATTCACCATGTCTTGGTTCAGATCCGTCATCATGGTCATTGCACCACCGACTTTTTGAACCTGCTTTGGCTCAAGGTGGCGGATGATCGCCGCCGCATCTTGCTCGGTCAAACTCAGCAGCAAAATGGCTGCTTTATCAAAACCCGACAGGGTTGATACATCAAAGTCGGACTTGCCGTCTTCTCTATCTTCTTTAGCCATCGCCGTCATTCACCCAACTTTTCACGACTTGTGCTGCAAGGTCTGGTTCATTTGCAACCAAGGCGCGGACTGCTTTCAGCAAGTCTTCATCTTTATGTAAGTCTGGCAGGTTGAGGTTCGAAGACCCCATCGAGAAGTTGCCAGACCCATCCAAATCGGAGCCAATCAAGCCGATGTCATCATCAGGGCTGAGCGGCAATCCATCCGGGCCAAGCATTTCGCCATTCGGGCCCAACATGCTGTCTTCGTCTTTGTGAGGATTGAGCAATTTCGACAATGCAGGACGAATCAGTGCAAAAATCACCACGATGAACACAAGCGACGCCGCCAGCCAACGTACCCAGTCATTAAAGTTAGGGTGCTCGTAAATAGGCACGTCACCGAGTACTTCAACTTCCGGCACAACAAACGGCACAGAAATCACTTCCAGCACATCACCACGCAACTCGGAATAACCAACGCCACCAATCAACAGACGACGAATTTTCTCCAGCTCCGCGTCACCTACGGGCACACGCACTGTTTCGCCGGATTCGACATTGATATTTTCGAGGTAATCGACCGCAACAGAGACGGTTTGACGTGAGACGACACCTGTTTGCGCACGACGGTGGCTGATGGTGGTATCCAATTCGTAGTTACGCGTTGCTTCACGGTTAAGCGTGCCCTTATCGCCCGCGCCACCGTTTTTCAAATCTTGCACATCTTCAGGGATTGCGGCGTTTGCAGGTGGCTGGTTACTTAACGCGCCAGGAATACCCGCAACAAGATCGCTGTTGTTGTAGTTTTCACGCGTGTATTCACTGCGCGTTGATGGCGTTGAAGGATCGAAACGTTTACGCGTTTCCTCCACCGCACTGAAATCCATGGTCACATCGACTTGTGAGGTAAAGTTACCCAACCCAAGAACAGGGATAAGAATGGAATTAATCTTATCTTGCAGCGCAGCTTCTTGTTTACGTTCTAGCTCGTATTCTTTGCGGCGCTGAGATGCCATTGCATCTTCGCTACCAGAGCTCAGCAAGCGGCCATGTTGATCGGTCACGGTGACACGTGACGGTTTCAAGCTCGGCACAGCAGACGCCACCATATCAACAATGGAATCCACTTCTTCTTGGCCGAGCATGGTCGTGCCGCGCACGGTAAGGAAAACTGTGGCTGTGGCTTCTTGATTGTGGCGAACAAACACGCTTTGTTTTGGCATGGCCAACAACACGCGCGCTTTGCTTACACTGCGGATTTTTTCAATGGCGGCAGCAAGTTGACGTTCACGGCTTAGCTTTAAGCGCTCACGCTCTAGTTGCTGTGACACACCAAAGCCCATGTCGTTCAGCAGAATGTCATCACCCGCTTCGCGCGGCGCATTCAACCCAGCACGGCTAAGGTTCAGTTTGATCGTCGAATATTCTTTAACAGGCACACGGATGGTATTGCCTTCAAGTTGGTATTCGGTTTTTTGCGCATCAAGGTGGTCAAGGACAGGGATTAGCTCTTCGGTTTCATACGTACCGAGTGGACGCATCTCTGGCTCTTGAACCCACACAAACAGCAATGCGATCAAAGCAACACAGATAGCGACAGCAGCGACAAGAATAAGTTGGCGGGCAACATCGACCCCGCCGAGTACACCTGATGATGGCGTGACATCTCGCTCCATCATGTCAGGGTCATGCAACGAACTCGAATCCCCAGCAACAGGCAGCGCTCCCGCACCGTCTGATACTGCAATTTGAGTGTTGTTGTTATCTTCCGCCACAGTTCATTTCCTACATTAAACAGGCATGTTCATCAGTTCTTTATACGCTTCAACTAACTTGTTGCGCGTTTGTACCGTCGCTTCGAAAGCGACGCTAGATTTGTTTCTTGCAATCATCACGTCTGACAAACTGACGCTGCGGTCACCTTGGTCAAAACGTGTCGCCAATTCGCCTGATGTTTTTTGAATTCCATTTACCGTCTGAATCGCAGATGACAGTAGTTCCCCAAAATCTTGGCCGACCTGTTGACCCGTCGCGTTACGACCCACATTTTGTGCTTCTAATGCCATCGCCTGCATTTCATGCTGCATTGGGGTAATTTTCATTGGTCATCCTCACTGTCAAAACTTTGGCAAATCATGCCTTATAAGGCTTTCAAGACGTTATGGTTAACAAATATGCAATTATCAAGCCAGTAATCATATCGCAGACAATCGCTAAAAATCATCGATTTACTGGGGAATATCGATGCCTGCATCGCGCATCTTGGCCAATTTATATCTCAAGGTTCGAGGACTGATGCCTAAACGCTCAGCCACTTCTTTTCGACGCCCTTCGCAAGCGCGAATAGTGTCAAGAATAATGGCGAATTCTTGTTCACGGAGTTCCCCACCTAGGCTTTCCGGCATCGCACTGGATGTACTGCTGACACTCTGTTCAGATCCGGCGATCTGTGCTGTTAACGCATCGTCAGAAATGGAAGCATGTTGCGGTGACGCCGGCGTTTGATGTTTAGCCTCGTTATATAGCGACGGTGTCGCCATGCCAGATGCTGACACCAGGTTTTGTAGGCTGCCAGCGTCTTGCCAATCAATACCTTCCAATAAAATATCTGATGCTTGAATCTGCCCCTGTTCACACAGGATCAATGCGCGCTGCATGACATTGTCCAATTCACGGACATTCCCCGGCCAGCGGTAAGAAATCAGCTTTTCTGCAGCTTGCGGTTGTAGGTGAGGCACGGCTTCACCCATTTTGCAGCAATGACGCTGTAGCAAATGCTCCGCCAATGGAATGATGTCGCCTTGGCGCTCACACAGCGGCAACCAAGAAATTGGAAACACATTGAGGCGATAATACAAATCTTCGCGGAAGCAGCCTTCTTCAACGTATTTACGCAGGTCGCGGTTACTGGTGGCCAAGACGCGCACATCCAGTTTTATGCTTTTACGGCTGCCTAAACGCTCTACTTCTCGCTCTTGAAGAACACGTAACAACTTAGCTTGAAGGGATAAATCCATTTCGCTGATTTCATCCAGCAAAATCGTCCCTCCCTGTGCTTGCTCAAATTTCCCCGGGCACGCTTGAACAGCACCGGTAAACGCGCCTTTTTCGTAACCAAACAAAGTGGCTTCCAGCATGTTCTCAGGAATAGCCGCACAGTTGATCGCCACAAAAGGACCGTCAGAACGTTGAGATTGGCGATGAATGTGACGAGACATGACTTCTTTACCTGACCCACTCGGGCCAAGGATCATCACGTTCGCATCGGTTTTGGCGACTTTGTCCGCCAACGCAAGCAGCGCCAAACTTTTCGGGTCAGCAACCACGGCGTCGCTGGTGTCAGCTTTCACTGGCGCATAACGGCTGATCATGTTGAGTAAGACTTCTGGTGCGAATGGCTTTGCCATATAATCAATCGCGCCTTCTTTCATCGCTGATACCGCATCTTGAATGTTGGCGTAAGCCGTCATCAACAATACAGGCAGTTTGGGGTAGTTCACTTTCAAGCTGCGTAACAGCCCAAGCCCGTCCATACCTGCCATTTGTACGTCAGACACAACGATATCAACCTGCTGGTTTTTCAGCAGTAACAAGGCTTGCTCGGCACTTTCTGCCTCTAGCCACTGATAACCCGCTAACGCAAGGGTATCAACGAGGGCTTCACGCAAGCCCGCATCATCTTCAACAATCAGTACTTTGCTCTGGTTCATTGTGTTTCTCCTGATGCCGCGTGCTCCTCAGCATCGCTATTTTCTGCCAATGGAAGGCAGAGCGTAAAGCAGGTGCCTTGGCCCGGTTGTGATTGCAGTGTCAGCCTTCCCTTATGGGCATGACAGACCATCTGTACAACGGCTAGACCAAGACCTGTGCCTTGTTGACGCGTTGTGAAAAACGGTTCGAGTATTTTGCTTTGAAGTTCTTCAGGAATACCGGGGCCGTTATCGGCCACGGATAAAAACAGTTGTTCGTTAATAGCGCGCGCATCGACAACCACTTTGCTGCCTTTGCCCGCCACTTGAATCGCATTCACGACCAAATTAGAAAGTGCGCTTGCCAGCGCATTAACGTTCCCTAGCAGCGCTAAAGATTCGTCGTCACAGTTGATTTCAAAATCGATATCTTGGCTGCTGACAAGGGCTTCAACCATAGGCTCGAATTCGTTCAACAAGCTCTCGATCGTGAACAAGTTCACCACTTTGTTGTCCCCACCTTTGGCGAACAGCAGCATGTCATTCACCTGCTTTTCAAGGTCATGCAGCCTGTCGACCAATTTGGTTTGAAAGCGCTTACGGGTCGGCTCATTGATATTGGGTGCAGCAAGGTTTGCAGCGTAAAGCAATGCACTCGAGAGCGGCGTTCGCACCTGATGCGCGAGCGATGCCACCATTTTACCGAGTGATGATAAACGTTGAAGATCGCTGAATCGTGACTGCAACAAACGTGTTTCAGTCATGTCAGTGATCAGAATAAGTTGGCCAGAATCGGACGCGGAAATCGCCAATTTAACCCGACGACCATCGCGCAATGACACTTCGTGACCATCATCTTCTCGTGGCGAAAAAGCACGATTAATCACATCCACCCAACGCACTTGGTCAAGCGGTTCACCCAGTAGGCGGCGCGCTTCAGGGTTCGCTTCGGCGACACGGCCATAGGGATCGAGCAAGATAACGCCAGCTGGCATTACATCGAGGACTTGTTTGTAACGGAGAACCTGTTGATCCACGGTTCCGAGTGGCGAGTCTTTGGCTACCATAATCCTATACATTCAGCTCGTTTTTCTGACGCTGAGTGTCACTAAGCAGAATATGTGCCAATTATTAATTACTATATTTCAAGGCATTATGTGTTTAGTCATAAAAAAACGAAGTCAAAAAAATGACTTCGTTTTTTTATCGCCAACAGACTGATTAACGCTTAGACAATGCCTTCTTTATTCAGCCCATATTTACGCATTTTCTCGACCAAGGTGGTACGACGCATACCGAGCATATCGGCCGCGCGCGCCACGATGCCCATCTGCGCTTCTAAGGCTTGTCGAATCATGTCGACTTCCAAATCGGCCAGCATGGCTTTCAGATCAACCCCTTCAGGCGGAAGCCCCGAAGGTTGTGGGCCAAACCCAGGTTGCTCTTCATCATCGAGGTCATCCATCGCGAATACCGCGCTTAACGCATCACGCTCGAGTTCTTCATTGTCTTCAAATGCACCATGCATTTCAGGCTGGAACTCAGGGATGTCACTGTAACGGTATTTCTTAGGAAGACGGTTCACGTCGACCATTTGAGAAGGATAGAGAATGACCAATCGCTCAATCAAATTCGCCAATTCACGGACATTACCTGGCCACTCGTGCTCCATGAGCGAAGTGATCGCACGGGGTGTTAAGTGAACCATGTTTCCGCCTTCTGCCTCCAAACGTGCCATAAGCTCTTGGATAAGAAGTGGAATGTCTTCAATACGCTCACGAAGCGCTGGCATTTCAATTGGGAATACATTTAAGCGATAGAACAGATCTTCGCGAAATGAACCTTCTTGGATCATGGTATCGAGGTTGCGGTGTGTCGCTGCAACCACGCGAACATTGGCCTGAATGGTCTTATTGCCACCCACACGTTCGAAGTTTCGTTCTTGGAGCACGCGCAACAATTTGACCTGCATAGGCTGCGGCATGTCTCCGATTTCATCGAGGAACAGCGTGCCACCTTCTGCAAGTTCAAAACGCCCTTTTCTTGCCGAAATCGCGCCTGTAAATGCCCCTTTCTCATGACCGAATAGCTCACTTTCGAGCAACTCAGGAGGGATAGCACCACAGTTCACTGGCACAAAAGGCCCTTTACCACGGTTTGAGTGGTAATGGATGTTACGTGCAACGACTTCTTTACCCGTGCCTGATTCGCCAAGAATCAACACACTGGCTTCTGTACCTGCAACTTGCTCAATCAAATGACGCACATCACTGATGGTGTCACTGCGCCCGACCATGCTGCGGAACAAGGTGTTCTTACGGCTCAGTTGCGGGATATTGATTGAATTCTTGCCCAAGAACTCTTGGCAATGACGCAATGCATCCGCCAATTGTGGATAGTTCAACGGCAATTCTAGCTCGCCAACAAAGTTAGCCAGCCCTGATAATTCAGTTTTGTGTTTTGAAAGCGCAATAACCGGAATGTGGTTATTGATAGCCAGGTTTTCTAGAACCTGTGATAAACGTTGGGGAGAGTGAATATTACCAAGAAAACAAGCTCCCTCAGCTTGCTTCCAATGCATCTCGTTGAGCTCAGTGGTTGAACATAGCAGGTATTGCTCACCAATAAACTCCAAGATAACGCCTAAATCGTGACGAAATTTTTCATCATCCTCGATAACAAGTATCTTCGCTAAACCTTGCATGTGTGAGATATATCTGCCCCAAAACCATCTTTAATGTCAGCGCGCATATAGTAGCGGCAACAACAGAATAATCCAGCTATTGTAATTGTTGCTTGATATAAGGCAACTGGAGACACAGTAAAGCTGTGACTCCAGTGCCAAGACAATTAAGATTGTAGTGAAAGTAGACGCGTTTTATGCGCCTGCTTGAGTGATATTGTGATATTCGGCGGGTATTTGATCCCAAGCTGATTTAATTTCGCGCAAAATATCGATGACATCATCAATAGGTGCGTCTAAATTATCGCGGTTCGCTTCGGAAATTTGACGGATCATAAAGTCGTACAACGCATCTAAGTTGGATGCAATTTCGCCACCCTCGTCCATCGACAAGCATGTTCTAAGACTAATAATGATATCCAAGGCTTTGCCTAGACGTTCGCCCTTCACAGCAATGTCACCTTGCAGCATGGCTGCTTTGCCCTGAATCAAACGCTCAATGGCCCCCGCCATCAACATCTGGATCACCTTGTGTGGCGATGCCGCGCTTAGTTGGCTGTCTACGGAGACTTTTTTGTAGGCCTGAAGTGACCCTCTCATAACATTCCTCACCTACTCGAATTTTTTGTAAAGTTGCACTGACTTACGCCCTTTGATGAATCGACTTGCTTGGGCGGCAGCGCTATCACGATGTTCTTTTATCAATGTCATTATTTGCTGGGTTCTGCTGACGGCAGTTGACCAAGCCTCTTTTTCCGGCGGTTCCGGCAACATCGTAATGTCGGTTAAACAGTGTTTTCTTTCATTCAATAACTGTGCCATTTCGTCTTCGTCAACGGCATCTGCTGTTAGCACAGCCAGCAAATGTTTATCGATACGTTCTAACTTCACCAAGAGAGGAGACATTCATGCATCCCTTATGAAGGCATAATATTCATCATAGCGGACAGTTGAGATTGCATCTCCGCCATGGCGTTATCCATTGTAGAGAACTGCTTCAACGTCCGATCTTGGAGATCATTCATACGACGATCGAGCGTTTGTTGTTCGTCGCGTAAACGTGTTTTTTGATCGCTCAGGCTGTTTTCACGGTTGCGAATCGTGCCAGTGATACCCGTAAAAGAGTGGATCGTATCTTCCACTTTTTTAGCAAAACCGTCGTTGCCACCAAAGAAACCTTCCAACGCCGAGAAATTCTGCGACAGCTGTTTGTCCAGCATACGGCTATTGATTTCTAAGCGGCCATCCATGGCGGTCGAAATACCTAATTCACTGAGTGTACGAATGGAATCAGGTGCGCCTTCAACGGGTGTTGAAAAGAGACTGCGCATTTGACTGGTGGCAGAGCGAATCACACTATCACCCACCAGTGGTCCGCCTTGCTGTGTTTCAGGATCGTATTTAGAGAGCGCTTTAGTCACTTGATAAAATGCGTTGTAAGCATCGACAAATTTTTCTAGCGACGCTTTCACCGCATCACGGTCTTCATCAACATTGACCGTTACTGGCCCCTCTTCGGGCTTGGTCACTTGGGAAACGTCGAGACTGACGCCACGAATCGCGTCAGTGAAGGAATTGGTGGCACTAGAAACAGATGCAAGGCCATCAATCAAAATGCGCGCATCTTTTGCTGCTTGCATTTCGTTCATGGCGTTAAAGTCACTGGTTGGGTTGTACGCCAAGTCCTGCAGCGGGCTTGTGAGTGGCGCATTTACCGTCACAGCGATTTGGTTATCAGCCCCCGTTTTGTCTCCCCCTAGAATCAAACGCGCACCACTGTCATCGTTAATCACCGAGGCTTTTACGCCAGGGTTAGAAGGATGGCTGTTGATGGTACGAACGATATCCAGCAGCTCACTGCTGTTTTGGGCGATATCTATGGTGGTTGAACGTCCACCGAGGCTAATGACCAATTGTCCGGCGCCGAAGTCGCTATCTGCGTCTAAGCCGCCTGACACCAATTTGTGGGATTGAGCAAGCTGTTGAACATCGATGGAATACACACCGGTAACAGCCAGATGGTCTGCAGACGCAGAGACGGCTTCCGGATTATCGGAAGCCGTGCTCCTTGCTGCAAAGGTATTGTCACGGCGAAAGTCATACATCAAACCTTTCATCGTATCGAGAGAGTCTTTGAGTCTACCGTAAGCGCTGATGTTAGTTTCAACATCATTCATGCGCTTAACGATGCGCTCCTGCTTGGGCGCACGCTCAGCATCAACAATTTTGCTGACCATGGAATTGATGTCCATTCCACTGCCGAGACCGGCTGCGCTCAAACCCATATTTTACTCACCTCAGTTATACCTTTTCTGCTACTAGCCCCCTCGCGTGAAGAGACAGTTGCTGTGCCAGCTCTAACATTTCTTTCTCAGGAATCTGTCTAATAATATCGCCGCTACTCATTTCATAGACAGTGACAATACTTTTTCCAGAGTCCTCATCGAGTCGAAATGACAAGCCTTTATTAAAGGTAGACACAAACTCATCCAGTCGGTCGACCAACATTTCAAGCTGTTCCTGCTGAAGTTTACGAGTGTCTGCGAGTTGGTTAACTTGCTCTACTCGGCGCTTTTGAAGCTTTTCAGCGTTCTCTGCCATTTGTTGTTGGTGTGTGATTTCGGGTTGAGTCCCCCCCACAGATTGATTACTGCTAGCAACTTTCGTGCCTGACTGTGGAGTCACATGAGACAGGGATGACGTGGAAACGGATGATATGTCCATTGCTGTTCACCTCCTGTTAGCTTATGACGGCGAGTGGCAATCTCAACGTCATTCTGGCTACATCTCTATTATCCTAACAGGCTCAGTGCTGCTGATGGTGCTTGCTTCGCTTGAGCAAGTATAGACGTACCAGACTGCTGCAGGATTTGAGATTTCGTAAACTGCGTAGTCTCTTTCGCGAAGTCAACGTCACGGATACGGCTGTTAGATGCACTAACGTTCTCGTTAACGTTATCCAAGTTAGCAATGGTGTGGCTCAAGCGGTTTTGCTTCGCACCCAACTCAGCACGGTGTGAGTCGATGTACTGCATCGCGTTATCCACAAGACCAACGGCTTTCTGTGCGCCACCTACAGAGCTCACATCAACGTCTTTTACGGTTTCTGCAACTTTCGTTGCACCCGCCATACCAAGAGACGTTGCTAGTGCGCCAGCAAACGTCACATCAGAACCTGAAGCGGCAACGATTTGTAGTTCGCCGTTTTCAGTCACAGATGCACTGACTTTGCTGTCAGCTTGACCGTTGATGTAAGTGGCCACTTCTTCAACGTCATCGCCAGCTTTCGCGGAAACATTGATTGTCGAAGATACGCCGTCTGCGTCAACAATGGTCATGTTCAGAGAAGCGCCGCCCGTTGCGGTCCAATCTGCCATTGAGACGCCAGCCGTAGAGGTAAAGGTGCCACCACCCATCATGGCTTCATCAGCACGGATGTTTTTGAACTCCATCATTACGGCTTCACCCGCATCAGCACCTACTTGGAAAGACTTGGTTCCGTAAGTACCGTTCAGTAGTTTCGCACCACCGAATGACGTTGTTTCTGCGATACGGTTAAGTTCGTCTTGCAGTGCAACAACTTCTTCTTGAATCGCTTTACGCTCTTCAGTGCCGTTTGCACCGTTAGCCGATTGTAGCGATAGGTCACGCATACGCTGCAAGATGTTGGTGGATTCTTCCATCGCACCTTCAGCGGTTTGTGCCATTGAGATACCGTCGTTGGCGTTACGTACTGCAACGTCAAGACCACGGCTCTGTGAAATCAAGCGGTTAGAGATTTGCAGACCTGCTGCGTCATCTTTTGCACTGTTAATGCGGTAACCTGAAGACAAACGCTCCATTGATGCGTTCAGCGAGTCTGTTGAACTGTTCAAATAACGCTGAGCGGTCATTGCAGGCACGTTAGTGTTTACTGTAATAGCCATAACTATTCTCCTTTAGTACTAAGTCCGGCTTCCGCCCAGCTATCTAGGGAAAACCAGTTCTAAATCTCTTACAAACCATGTAACGGCACCGTTGGAAAAACCTTTACACTTTTTTTCCCGTTTTCTTTTACACCCAAGTAATGCTGGTGAATGGCCGTAAAATCATGGTGCTAACAAGGTTTTCGCCCACGACAGAAAAAACTTTAGTGATGAATTTATTTTTCTCGCTAAAACAGAATGATAAGCGCATAGAGCAAGGGCTACAGCGGTGGTAAGACAACGAGGGAACGCGCATTTAAAGGCACGGTAAACGCAGGATTCGACGAGAAATCAGTCAGAACATAGGAAGACAAAACCGGCAAGAAACACCGTCATGGCGCCGTTTCAACAGGCATAAAAAAAGCGGCAAATGATTGCCGCTTTTTGAAAACGTAGTGAATGCTGTTATTGAAGCAGGTTGAGCGCTGCTTGTGGCATCTGCTTGGCCTGCGCCAGGATCGAGGTACTTGCTTGCTGCAGGATTTGACCTTTCGTCAGTTCGGTCGTCTCTTTCGCAAAATCTGTATCGCGAATACGGCTGTTAGACGTAGCCACATTCTCTTGAATGTTCGACAGGTTACTGATGGTGTGGCTCAAGCGGTTTTGCTTCGCACCCAGGTCAGCACGCTGGCTGTCAATGTACTGCATCGCTGAATCGATAATACCCACGCCCATCTGTGCGCCACCTACCGTGCTCACGTCGATGTCTTTCGAGGTCACTGCCGAGCCTGCGCCCGTCGTCATGCCCAGTGATGCGGCCAATGTGCCACCAAAGGTGACATTACCTGCCAACTTCTCTTCCGCGACGAAGATTTGCAGCTGGCCATTCTCATCAACGGATGCTGTCACCATCTCATCAGATTGACCATTGATGTAGGTTGCAACCTCTTCGATGTCATCGCCTGCTTTAGTGGCGATATCGATGCTGACTGTTTTTCCGTCTTTGGTCACGAAGTCCATCGTCAATGACGCGGCGCTCCCAGACACTTCCCAGCCCGCAGATTTCGCATTCGCGGCAACAAACTCGGTTCCCCCCATGCGGTAATCATCAGCACGAATACTGGTTAGTCCCATGATAATCGCTTCACCAGAATCCGCACCAATTTGGAAGGATGCTTCGCCGAACGATCCGTTCAACAATCGGCGTCCACCAAATGCCGTGGTCTCTGCAATCCGGTTTAATTCATCTTGCAGGGCTGACACTTCTTCCTGAATCGCGATACGTTCTGAGCTGCCGTTTGCGCCGTTCGCTGATTGCAGAGAAAGATCACGCATACGTTGCAGTATGTTGGTGGATTCTTGCATTGCACCTTCAGCAGTTTGCGCGATAGAGATACCATCGTTCGCATTACGCATAGCGACATCTAAGCCACGGGTTTGGGCAATGAGTCGGTTCGAGATCTGCAGACCCGCAGCGTCATCTTTTGCGCTGTTGATTCGACTACCAGACGACAAGCGTTCCATCGACGTATTAAGATCATTGGTCGATTTGTTCAGGTAACGCTGCGCAGTCATCGCAGACACGTTGGTGTTAACTGTTACACCCATTTTGCTCTCCTTTGACTTTCGCGTATTCTTGCGAAACAGCCTACCCGCGACAAGATTAGTCCGATTGCTTAGCGGGGCCAGCTTCAGTTCGTTATTTGGGACGGTACCAAGCAGTATTGATACCTACATGCCCAAACCTATTCAAGTTGTGTGCCAACTTTAGGAAAGTCTTATTTTACAAAGGCTTAAAAATTTAATCTCGGAGATATCGGCCGAAAGCGGCAAAGATTTAACCACTTTTTCAAATAATAACGGCAATTCATATCCCCTGCCTGCTCCCGCGTCGTTAATCTGCTTTACTGATCAAAAAAGCGATACCATTAGTGAGCGTAATGTCTCTTTATCTAAAAACAAATCACTCAATAGCGACACGTTATTATTACTTATAGGCAATAGGCACGGTATTTGCTGCATTTTCTTTAATGCCGCCGCTTACTGCAGATGCAAAATAGATGGATCAGATATGACCGATACCTCACAAACCAACGATGGCACCATGTCGATTGAACAAGCATTCGAACATGGCGTTTTCCTGTATCAACACGAAAAGAAAAAAGAGGCTCGACAAGTCTTTGAGCAGATCTTAGATGTTGCACCTGACAGCGCCCCAGTGCTGCAAGTCTTATCCGTGCTCGATGTGGAGGACGGTTTGTGGCAAGAGGCCATCAAAAAACTCGATCACGCACTGCTCGTGGAGCCGGGAAACGCATCACTCTTGTTTGATAAAGCCAATATTCTGGCGCAGCAAGGCAGGAACAAAGATGCGCTAGAGATCGTTGATAGCTTGCTGGGCGTGTTGCCAGACCATGAAGAGTTGCTTGCCATGCGGCAACAACTGACCGCGACGATTGGTCAACACGGCGAAAGCCGCCGTACAGCAAAAGAAATGGCATCGCTTCAACAGCAAAAATCCTCAGCCATGAACGATGAAGTCACGCAAACCCTCGAACTCGCGGAACAAATGATGGCATCGGGCAACACAGAACAAGCCAAACAGCTCTACCAGGCGCTGATCAGTGTGGCGGGGAATTTAATCCCAGCCTTGGTTGGGCTGGCAAGGTTGGAGCTGGCAGCAGACAACGTGGGTTTGGCGCGTCAATTTTTGATGCGCGCCTACGTTGAACACGCGCCAGAAAAAGACGTGGTTGTTCTCCTTAGCCACTGTGACATCAAGCTTGAGCAATTCGCCTCTGCCCGCAAGTTATGCCTTGCCGGCATGAAGCACTGGCCGGAAGATTCCATCCTTTGCCGCCTGCTTGTTCAAAGCTACGAGAAAGAACAAAACTGGCTTGAGGCCTATCGCGCAGCAACAGAAGGCCTCAAACAGCATGGCAACGACGCGGATTTACGTTATCGCCTTGCCACCGCAAGTTTTAACTTGCTCAGAACCCGACACAATTTCACACCATCAGCCATTATCGAGTGCCAAAAGCACATCGAACGTGCAGCAGAAATGGCGAATGACGAAAACAAAGAGCGTCTGTCTACCTACCTCGCCGAAGTGCTTTGGTACAAAGGCGACGCAGCAAAGTCCAAGCACTTGCTCGAAGAGTATTTAACGCGCTTCCCGAATGACATTGATGCGGGCTTTAACGTCAGTTTCGTGTACCGCACCCTCGAAGAGTGGGAAAAATATTACAACGCCAATGAGCTGGGTATTACCTGTGGTCGACGTCTGCGTTACAAGGGCAAATTACCACAATGGAATTTGAACCGCCCTAAAGACGACATCGTGTTGGTGATGCCAGAGCAAGGTGTGGGGGATGAACTTCTCTACTTCCACAACCTGCAATTGGTGTTGGACAACTGTCAGAAAGCGTACGTGGCCTGCGACCCTCGTCTTGAGAGCGTGCTCAGTAACGCCTTCCCAGACGCCATCATGGTGCCCGTGAAGCGCACAGACAACACAGACATCACATTGCCACAGGAGGTTCTGGCTGACATCACCAGTTGGATCCCAGGGGGAAGTTTGGCGGCATTGTGTTTTGAACAGTACGGCAGACATGTTTTTCAATCTGGCTATGTCAAAACGCCAGATGCATTGAAGCAACAATGGCAATCGCGTTTAGATGACATCCGTACGAACAACCCTTGCGCACCGCTGATTGGATTGTGTTGGCGAAGTGGTTTGGCAGCAGCAACCCGTAACATGCATTACTTGGTCGCCGAAGAAGTGGCGTATTTGTTGAAGCAATTCCCCAATGCAGTCTTCATCAACCTTCAATACGGCGAGTGCAGTAAAGAGTTGAAGAAGATTCACAAGCTCTCAGGTGTTCACGTTGTGCAGCTTGAAGGGCTAGATTTACGTGACGATTTCGATGGAACCGCAGCCGTCATCTCGGGTTTAGATGCTGTGATCACCGCAGGTACCGCCGTGCACCGTTTAACAACCGCCGTCGGCACGCCTTGTCATGTTTTCTTTGCAGGTACGACAGAATCTCGCTTTGATGAGCCCGCAGACATTTATTGCGAAAACGAGTATGGCTATTTCTACCCACCAATGCTTGAAGACAAGTATCCGCTGCTAACATCCATGGCGAAACACGTGCAGGCACGCTTGAAATAGTCAACACGACGTCACCTGCGACAAAAAAGGTCAGCATCCGCTGACCTTTTTCTTTTCTTCACTGTTTTCTCTTCGCTATCGCGGTACGTCGTCATCCGGTAACCGTTCTGCATCGAGATCGGCATCTAACACTGATGAAGTCGACGTTTCGCGACGAGTAAGTCAATGCACCTCAACCGATGTTTCTGGTTGGCGAGGCTGTTTTTTTTCTCTGACAGAAAGCATCAAGAGCAACAGCGCCACCAGCCCAACCATGATCATTGCGCCAATCACGCAGTGATAATCAAAGAACTGCGCAATCACACCCACGGTAATACTCGAAATCAGGCTTGCCACCATGATGGCATTATTAAACAAGGTGGTCGCCACACCCATTTGCGTCGACATTTTGTTTTGGATAACCACCATGCCAAGGCCCGCACAAATCCCAACTGCCGTGCCGTTTAGCAATTGAAGGGCATACATTTGCCACAGCTCCTCTGCCCCCCACAGCAAGGTGTAAAACAAACATGCCGACGTAACGCCAAGGATCATCAGCTTTTGAGGGTCAACACGCGTTGCCCATAACCCGGCCAAAATCATGACAGGGATTTCAACGAAGGCTGCCAGCCCCAACAATTGCCCTGCCACCGCACCATTCATCGCCAGTTCTTTCGACACGTACAATGGAATCGTGGTGACATACATGTTGTTCGCCCAGAACAGCATGAACACGGCGGTAATGTACATGGGTACACCGTCAATACGTCGCCATGAGTCATTAACAACAGGCGCTGCTGTTTCTTCTTTCTTGATGGTCACTGACGGGAACAAACGCCAAGCAATCAACACCGACACACTCATCATGATGCCCGCAAACATGAATGCCCCATTGAAGCCGACAGCATCTTTCACAATAAACGCTAACGGTGGACCAATCACCCAAGACAACGACATCATGGCGCGCATCAATGACAGAAAAAGCGTGGCGTTATTTCCCAGTTCTTTATCTGCGTACTCGCGACCAATGGCAAAGGTTTGCGGCATTGCCGCGGCGCTAAAGCTGGAAATGCACACCATCATCGCCAATGCTAAGTAATAGTTTCGGATAAACAGAAACAGCACCATAACGACAATAAAGCTCATTTGCGATGCCAAGATGATTTTGCGTCTGTCTAAACCGAGATCAGATCGCTTAGCAATGCGTTGTGAAACCAACACGCCGCTCAAAATAGAAAACGCGAGAAAAATCCCCATTTGTAAAGGCGATGCATCCAGCGCGTCAACCACAAATAGGCCCGAAAGAGGGTAGAAGAAGCCGCTTCCAAGCCCAGCAAAGAGGCATACCAGTAGGTAACCCAAAGGCGCTTTTTGCGTTAAAAAACGACCGTAATTTCTCATCTCATATTCTCACTGTCTAAACGGCTGTACTTAATTTATGTAGTGAATTTTAGGAATAAACACATTGCATATGTGATAAATATCACGCAACAACTAATACTATTCCTTCAATATCTTTCTTTTCACTGACGATATGCGTAAAAACTGATGTAAATACCGCCAACTTGATGAAAGAGCACACAAGATGAAGCCAACCATTGAACCCGTTGATAAATCGACAAGTTTGTCTTGGCACTTTGTTGATTATCACTGTGATCATACGGTGAGAGAGTCCCATTGTGGTTGGCACTATCACAACGAAATTGAACTCGTGGTATATCAAGACCCACATGGGGTGGTGAGTGCCAAAACCGTGCTGGGTGATTACATCGGTGATGCGGAACACAACTGTGCGTACCTCATGGGCCCAGGGCTGCCGCATATGGTCAGCAGCACGGCATCCGCAACAGAAGATCACCCCGCCAGTTCGCACGTACTTTGGCTCGATCAATGCTGGCTAGAATCGCTTATTGCAACCGTGCCTGAATTGTCCCCTATTTCAGCGTTGTTGGTCCGCGCCCACAAAGGCCTCAAATTTTCGCCTGACACAGGTGAAAAACTGCATGCATTGATGCGTGATGCCTGTGATTTGAAACCGTCCGTTCAGTTCTCACATGTCATCGACATCTTACTGCTACTGTGCGAAGACAAAGCCGCCAAACCCCTCACCTCGAGGCCTTATTGTTTTTACGTCGCCAAAGACTCGCCAATTAACGACAAGCTTGAGAAAGCACAGCAGTTCATTGCAGACCACTATCATAAACCTCTCGGCGTGGATGATATGTGTCGTCACCTTCATATGAGCGAAAGTTCGGTGTACCGCATGTTTGAAAAGCACTTCTCTGAAAGTTTTTCTGATCATCTAAAACGCTATCGCTTAGGCAAAGCGTGTGAACTGCTGATGCGCTCAAAAACGCCCATAGCCGTGGTGGCTGAAAAGGTAGGGTTTTCAAATCTGTCGAATTTCAATCGCCAATTTAAAGCGATCAAGAACATGACGCCGATGGCGTTTAGGAAGCAGTTTTTGTAGAGAAGCGAGAAGCGAGAAGCGAGAAGCGAGAAGCGAGAAGCGAGAAGCGAGAAGCGAGAAAATCTTAGCTGTTTAGAGCGACAGTCCACCAGTTTTTAGCGAGATAAATAACGACCTTAACAGTGTTTTTGATTTTATCTCGCGTCTAGAAACTGCTCTTTCTCGCCATCTTGATTAAATGTAGTTAAACAGCGACAGCTCTTTGGTTTTTGAAAACGCTTGTTGTGACGCTTGCAGTGCCAGCAGGTTTTCATTCATGTCGATCACGGCCGTCGAGTAATCCAAGTCTTCCATCGTTCCGAGTGAACGGTTTAGCACCAGTTTGAAATCTTGGTGCATGCTCTCTTGGCGATCGAGCGTGTTCAAGCGCGTACCCACTTCCGAACGTGCTTTGTTCAAATGCTTAAACGCCGCCGAAAACTGTTCTGTCACTTGGTGCAGCTCTGCAGTCGCTGATGCATTGAAGATACTTTTTTCTGACAGCTCCATGCCTTTTCTAAACGCATCAAACACGTTGAATGTGTCTTGGCGCGCCAATGTAATGGAATCGCCATCCAGCATTTCGCCTTCAAAACTCGCGCTTAGCGTTCCCCATTGCACGCCGGTGGCTGGGTCATAAACGCCCGAACTCACCATCGCGCCATTTTGCGTCAGTTCGTACAGCGTTTGGCCATTGCCATCGACACTGAAATTCACCGCATAGTCGGACGTATCCGCATTGTTGGTGTTGGTCGCTGACGCTAATAACAACAGAGAACCACTTTCCAATGCATAGTCAGGCTGGTAGTCACCAAATGGGTTTTTGATTTCCATGAAGACTTCATCGCCCGGATCGCTGGTTTGCACTTCGACCGCAGGGGCAATTTGTGCCGTGCGGTGATAGCTGTCGCCGGCATAACGCACATTGCCCGCGTTATCACGGTAGAACGGCTGCTTGCTCGCTTGCGTGCCCGAGAACAAGAAATTGCCGGACTCATCTTTGGCATTCACCAAGTTCATAAAGTTATCGTACAAGCCTTTCATGTCTTGCTTATGCGCGGCACGGTCGTCATCTGAAAGCGAGCCGTTGATCATTTCCATGGTGGTGCGCTTGGCGCTATCGATCAATTGCTCCGAATCATCAATCGCGATTTCAGCGCGGGTTTGACGGTTACGCGCCAGCGTGATCGAATCAATGTACTGATCGAGTTGCTTGTCTTGCTGACGGAAGTTCTGAATGTAGATCGACGCAACAGGATCATCGCCCGAGGTGAGCACGCGCTTACCTGTCGCTAGCTGGTCTTGGTTGTCTTGCAGCTTGACCTGCTGGCGCATCAAATCATTCGAGACAGACTGATAGTTGTGGAAACTGGCAATACGGCTAATCATCAGTCATATCCTTATCGGGTTGCACTCAACAGAGTTTCAAAGGTTTCATTGGCGGCGGTCATGATGCGTGAGGACGCCATGTACGCTTGTTGAAACTTCATCATGTTTGCGGCTTCTTCATCGAGGTTAACGCCAGAAATTTCTGCGACGCGCCCTGCTGCGGCATCATGTTCAACACGGCTTACATCTTCCAAGCGCGCAAACGAGGCCTTTTGCACACCTATGTCGGTGTTCAAGCCTTCATACACGTCAATCAAGCTCGAGCGACCACCGTCCATCAGTTTCTGCGTTTGCAGCTTTTGCATGCGGATCAGGTTGCCGTTCTCACCGTCTGCGGGTTGGAGGCTAATGGCGAAGACATCTTCCGGTGCAGCACCATCTGAAAGCTCAAACACAGTGCCATTCACATTCACGGCCCCAGCAGGCGGGTATGCCTGCGGTGCAACAAGAATGTTCCCTTTCATGTCCAGCACGGCGAATTGGGTGGCATCTGGCGAGATCGCAACTTGGAATTCTTGCTGCGCACCTTGCGTCACTATTTTCACATCGCCTTGGCCGGTAATGCTCGATTTGGAGCTCACGTAGCTTTGTGCGGCAATTTTTGCCGGATCTTCCATGGTGACGCCAATTTGCCCTGCCGCTTGTCGAAGCGGCCGGATAATCACGCGCTCGCCAGCAACAAGCCCGGCATCTACTTGGATTTTCAAACCATCGTATTCAAACGCAGGTGGCGTGCCTGTTGGGGTGACGTTTACCGTGTTCTTTTCTGGGTCAACCAAGGTGTATTGGCTGCCGTCGAACTTCAGTTGGTAATCACCAATTTTCAGCGCGGACAAGTTTTCGAGCGTGACTTTGATATCTGCCGTCGAGTTTGAGCCCTTGATGACGCGATCTCGAGAGATTCTATCATCGTTGAAATCCGTGAAGATTTTCTCACCGATCGCGCCACTCAAATCAAAACCTTGGGATTGCATGTCATTCAGCGACATGGAGAAACCCGCCGCCAATCGCCCTAACTCGTCGCGCACTTGGCCTAATGTGTTATCACGGTACTCAAACATCGCGCCCAATTTGCCGCGGATGTCGTCGTTATCAATCGCTTTGAGGGTTTTGCCTTCCACCAGCGCCAAACGGCGTTTTTGGTGGTCAGGATCACCTGGGACAGTTTTCAATTCACTGGCATGTAAACCAGATACCAAGGTGTGCCCGCTGCCAATAATGACGTTATACAAACCATCATCACGTTGGTTCACACTCACTTGCGTGAACTCGGACAGCTCGTTAATCAAGCTCTGATGTCTATCTAGCAAATCGTTATCAACGGCTTGGCTTTTCAGCAAAGCTTTATGAATGTCGACAATTTCCGCACCAATATCATTCATGCGCGTCAGCGTGGCATCGATTTCAACGGAAGTATCCATCTCTTGCGATTGAAGAATATTGTTCATGTCGTTAAGACCCGCAGCAACCAAGCGGGATTTTTCGAGCACCACTTTACGTGCACCCATGTCACTCGGGCTATCAGTCAGGCCTTTTACTGCGCCATAGAATTCATTCATGTTTTCAGGAATTTTCTTGGCGGAGTGGGACATCATGTCATCCAGCATGGTGAGCTGGCTATTGCGGGTTGTCGCATGGCTAAGCGCAGAGGTGGAAATACTGAATTCGTTGGCGGCAAACTTATCGTAGTTACGACGCACCGACGCCGCGTGTACACCTTGCCCCCATTGGTTTGCAGACCAATAGGCAGTGTCGTTCGCGCGCTGCTCTACAGACTGGCGACTATATCCTTCCGTGTTCACGTTAGAGATATTGTGGCCCGTTGTATTCAGCTTTCGTTGTGCTGTTAGGACGCCTTGAGCACCCAGCGCCAGCAAATCAAAACCCATT
>JBELME010000002.1:0-54462 GCA_042096095.1 Enterovibrio sp. | reverse complement strand
CGATCTGGCTTGGATTTAGATGTCACGCAGCTTCCTGAAGATGACAGCAAAGAAACCAAGCCACTTACTGAGCGATTAGAGAACCTGTTTCTTGTTGGGTTAGGGCATTTTTCGATTCAAAATGCTGACATCACGGTGCTGTCTCCTTCTGAGCAGCGAAAAACCATCGATGTGCGTTCCTTGCTGTGGGAAAACAAAAACGGCACCCACCATGTGCAAGGTGTGGTGAGTGTTGAAGGCACGTCACTCAACCTGATTGAAGTACGTGGGGCGTTTTCAGAACATAACGGTTTAGCCTCGCTTGATGGCTACTTCTACCTTAAAGCTGATGACTTATCCCTGAAAGATTGGATTAAGCGCTTTATCAATCCAAACATTGCTATTGCCAGCGCCAAGGTGGGAGGTGAGGCGTGGTTTACCTTGAAAAAAGGCGAGCCAGAAAGCGTCTTGTTGAACCTGACGGAGAGCGGCATGGTTTGGCATGCAAACACACCAGCAATGTTGCCGTCAGAGCTGGCGGCGAGGAATCTGCCTCCGCAAGAACAAAACCAATCCCTGACCATTGAGCGCGGCAAAGTGCTGCTAGAGAAGCAAGATGCGTCGACATGGCGTGCTTCGACACAAGAATTCTCGGTTTCAACCGCGAATGCAGCTTGGCCGTCGTTGTCAGTAAACGTGACATATTCACCGCAAGGTTGGGCGGCAAACATCAATGAACTTGATGTCGCTTTGTTATTGCCGCTTCGAGAGGTCGTCGATATCCCTAAAGATATCGACAACGCCATTACCGCGCTTTCTGTGAAAGGCACCGCGAAAGATATTCGAATCGCGCAAGCGAGCGAGCAGCCACTGTCTTATTCGTTATCGCTCTCGGACGTTGGTTTCCAGCATTGGACGTATTTGCCTGAAGTGCACAAACTCGCCATTGATGTGGTGGGACGCGGTGCGAATGGTAAGGCGTCGCTTTCCATGGTGGATGATCAATTGCCCTATGACGATTTCTTCCAAGCGCCGCTAGATATTCAGCAAGGGGACGTAAACCTTTACTGGCACCTTGATGAGCAAGGCGTGGTGCTTTGGTCTGATGAAGTGTCAGTGCGAGCGCCTCACATCAATGTGCTGGGTGAGTTCAGGCTTGATATTCCTAAAGAAGGCGACTTGTGGCTGTCTTTCTATGGTGAAGCGAACGTCAATGACGCCGGCGAAACGTGGCGCTATTTACCGACGCTGGCGCTGGGCGATGAGTTAACTGATTTCCTTTCTGCGGCTATCCGTGGTGGTACGGTAGATCACGCTAAGCTGCTTTGGTACGGCGGCATTTCAACCTTCCCATACCTCGAACATGAAGGCATGTTCCAAGCGGATGTTCCCCTTCGTAACGCCAAATTTAGTTTTGATACGCAATGGCCAACATTGACGGAACTGGATTTGGATTTGCTGTTTGAAAACGATGGCATGTACCTCAATGCCACCAACGTGGGATTAATGGATGCGCGCGGCTACAACCTGAAAGGGGAGATTCCATCTCTTAGCGAAGAAGATGCTGGCATGCTTTACATCACCGCAGATGTGGCGGCGAGTGGCGAAACCTTGCGCGAATACATGCTTGCAACGCCGTTGGTGGATTCTGTCGGTGCCGCCTTGACCCATGTTCAAGTGGACGGCTCAGTAGCAGGTTCAATTTCGCTCGAGATCCCGTTAAATGGTGATGACGTTAATGCCAAGGGAAGTGCCAGACTCAATAAAAACATGGTGTCGATCGTTAGCCCTGAAATGACCCTAGAAAGGGTGAAAGGCAAGATCACCTTTGATAACGACAAAGTGACGGCAACAGGGCTTCGCGCTAATTTGCTCAAACAGCCGATTACGTTTGGCTTCAAAGGGGAAACGGAATCTGAAAATTATGTTGTGAACATCGACATCGATGGGAAGTGGGAAGCGGATAAGCTAAAAGCGGCGTTGGATCTGCCTGACTTGTCATTTATTGAAGGTCAGTCTGAGTGGGATTTAAACGTCGGTATTGCTCTCAAAGACATCGGCTTTACCTACGATGTGTTGCTCGATGCTGATTTGATGGCGATGAACATTGATTTGCCCGCACCATTGAGTAAATCCTCATTTATTAAAAGTCATGGATATTTAAAAGCGTCGGGTGATGCCCAGCGTTTGCTTGGCCAAGTTGAATTGCCGAATTTGAAATACCAAGCGGATGTGGATATTTCGGGGGATATCCCTAAAGTCACTCGAAGCCGAATGGTGATTGGGGAAGGCGAACTTGCGCTGAAACCACAGGCGGGAAATGCGATTAGTGTCGATGTGCCATCAATCGATGTGACTGCATGGCGTTCGGTGTTGACGCACTATGGAGAGAAAAACAAAGGGAAAGACAACTCACTGCCTGTTGATCTTCCAACGCCTTCGCTCATCAATGTGAAAGCCGACAAGATCCATGCAGGCGAGATGGTGTTTAACAACGCATCGATTGCGGCGCGAGAAAAGCGCGACGGTTACCATATTCTGATTGGTAGTGAAGAGTTGGCTGGTGATGCGTGGTGGGATGGCAATCGCCTGTTGACTGTGTCCATTGAACATCTGTTCCTCAACCTTGATCTCGAGAATAAAAAAGAGTCCTTTGCCGCTTCGCTCCAAAAAGCCGTGAGCGGGCGCGTGACAGAGGAAGATCGCGCCATCATGGCGAAGATCCCCGCCACCGATTTAGTGATCGAGGAACTTTGGCTGCAAGGTTACCGCTTAGGGCGCGTCGAAGCGCAGCTTTTAAAAGACAAAGATGAAGTCACGTTGTCGAAGTTCACTCTAGGCAGCAATGCGCTACGCATGAAAGCTAACGGCGATTGGCGCTTTACACCAGAAGGCATGAATCAGAGCCACGTTAAATTCACGGTTGAAGGAAAAAACAGCAGTGATTTGATGGGGCGCTTTTCTGTCACAGGCGGCATTCAAGATGCCAGCTTTAGCACCAAAGGCGAGTTAGAGTTTAATGGTGTGCCGTGGAAGATGAATGTTGCCAGCCTTGATGGCATGCTAGAAACCCAGTTAGAAGACGGCTACATCAGTGGTGTGGGTGGTGCGGGTAAGCTGCTGGGCTTGTTTAGTCTCGACTCAATTTTGCGAAAAATGCAGTTGGACTTTACGGGCGTATTTGAAGACGGGCTGGCTTTTGATGAAATAAGCGGCAGTGCATCAATCACGAATGGCGTTGTTGTCACGGATAATATCCAGATGAAAGCGCTCGCAGGTGATATGTTTATAAAAGGGATAGCGAATCTGGCGAGAAATCAGGTAAATGCTGAAGTCCGTTTTATTCCTGATCTCACCTCAGGCATTCCTGTCTTCACCGCGTTTGCAGTAACGCCGCAAACCGCGCTCTATGTACTGGCAGTCACCACGGTAATTTCGCCAGTTGTTGATGCGTTTACTCAAGTCAGATATCAGGTAACCGGGCCAATTGATGAGCCCGTCGTCAGGGAAGTTTCACGCCGCAAAGCTGAAGTGACGTTACCAGAGCAGGCCACAGAGCGCCTGCGAACAGAGCAGTTAGGGAGCAAAGACCAATGAGCAAGTTTGGCGTAGTACAGATGAATTCGGGTGCGAATGCTGATGACAATATGGACGTTCTTGAAGGTCAGCTAAGGCATTTGAGCGCGCAAGGCGCACGATTGGTGCTGACACCAGAAAATGCGATTGTGTTCGGTAAAAAAGAAGATTATGAGAAATACGCGGAAGAGTTAGGTCATGGGCCTTTGCAGAAACGCCTTTCTCAACTCGCCTTTGAACTGGGTATTTGGCTCGTGGTTGGGTCGTTTCCTATCAGCAATCATGACGGTACGTTGAGCACGACATTACTCGTTTATGATGCCGCAGGTAACTTGCGTGGGTCTTACGAAAAGCTGCACATGTTTGATGTGGATATCGCCGATAACCACCGCAGCTACCGAGAATCTGACACCTTCCGTGCGGGTGATAACCTCGCATTGGTCGAGACGCCATTTGGGACGTTGGGGCTGTCGATCTGTTATGACATTCGCTTCCCGCATCTATACGCTGCATTGCGTCAGCGTGGCGCAGACATCATTGTTGTGCCAGCCGCATTCACCAAAGTAACAGGCCATGCGCATTGGGAAGTGCTACTGCGTGCGCGTGCCATTGAAACCCAATGTTGGGTGCTAGCTGCAGCACAATGTGGCTCTCATGAGGGAGGCAGAGAAACCTATGGGCATTCGATGATTGTCGATCCATGGGGGCAAGTGGCCAGCGAACTGCAAGAGCATGTCGGAAATGCGTGGGCAGACATTGATTTAGCAACCAACAATGCCATCCGAACCAAAATGCCGGTATTAGAGCATGCTCGGTTGCAATGCGCGTTGAAATAGCGCAGTCTCATTTTATTATAAGTCCCGCGGTGACAGGCCTGTTGCCGCGGGACGTTTCTCATTTCCAGCGCTAAAAGAGCAATTACACAATGAGCCTCGAACACGTCGAAGAAACGATGCTTCACCTCTCGGGTATGAGCAAGAGTCAACTCAGCCAAACACTTGATCACTTGGCAGCAAGAAACATCGACTATGGCGATGTTTACTTCCAATCATGCTGGCATGAATCACTGGTGCTTGAAGACAGCATCATTAAAGACGGTTCATTCAATATCGACCGCG
This sequence comes from Enterovibrio sp., assembly GCA_042096095.1. Classification (GTDB taxonomy): domain Bacteria; phylum Pseudomonadota; class Gammaproteobacteria; order Enterobacterales; family Vibrionaceae; genus Enterovibrio. The sequence goes on along the minus strand of JBELME010000002.1, from coordinate 49,789 downwards.
GTGTGGGTGTTCGTGCAATTTGTGGTGAGAAAACCGGTTTTGCTTACTCTGACCAGATCAACGCCGATGCCTTGATGCAAAGTGCCACGGCGGCTCGCGGTATTGCAGACAAAGGCGGCAGGCTTCAAGTGTCGGCATTTACTAATCGCCAATATCCAACGATTTATCAAGCGATTGACCCACTGCAAAGCATGAGCAAAGAAGACAAAATCGCTTTACTGAAAGAGGTGGATGTCTACATTCGCGCGAAAGAGCCGCTTATCCAAGAAGTCTCTGTCAGCATCAGCGGTGTGTATGAGCAAGTGCTTATCGCAGCAACTGACGGGACCTACGCGGCAGATACGCGTCCATTGGTGCGCCTGTCTGTCAGTGTGCTGGTTGAGAAAGACGGTCGTCGTGAACGCGGTTCAGCAGGTGGTGGTGGTCGATTTGGCTATCAGTATTTTTTAACCGAAGAAGACGGAAAAACCGTTGCCCTCAATTATGCCGATGAAGCGGTGCGTCAAGCATTGGTAAACCTTCACGCGAAAGGCGCACCAGCGGGCACCATGCCAGTGGTGTTGGGCGCCGGTTGGCCGGGCGTATTGTTGCATGAAGCGGTAGGCCATGGTTTGGAAGGTGATTTTAACCGTAAAGAATCGTCGGTATTTTCTGGTCAAATTGGCCAGCAGGTGACGTCACCGCTTTGTACCATTGTGGATGACGGAACACTTGAAGATCGCCGTGGCTCGCTGAACATCGATGATGAAGGCGTACCTGGTCAATACAATACCTTGATTGAAAATGGCATCTTGAAAGGCTGCATGCAGGACAAGCATAACGCGCACCTGATGGGCGTTGCACCTACGGGCAATGGTCGTCGTGAATCTTACGCGCACCTGCCAATGCCACGTATGACCAATACCTACATGCTGGCAGGTGAAAGCACGCCGGAAGACATCATTAGCAGCGTGGAATACGGCCTGTATGCCCCGAACTTTGGCGGCGGTCAGGTGGACATTACCTCTGGTAAGTTTGTGTTCTCCACCAGCGAAGCGTACTTGATTGAAAACGGTAAAGTGACCACGCCAGTGAAAGGTGCAACCTTGATCGGCAGCGGCATTGAAGCCATGCAACAAGTGTCGATGGTGGGTAATGACCTCGCCCTAGACCGCGGTGTGGGCGTGTGTGGTAAAGCTGGCCAAAGTGTTGCCGTCGGTGTGGGTCAGCCAACGTTGAAGCTGGACGCGATGACGGTGGGTGGTACGGAATAAGAAGATAGGGCCTAGGAAGAGAAGGTCCTAGGCGCTGGGAAGGAAAAAAGCAAAAGCTTGACAGTGCTTCCTATCTTCAAAGAATCGTTGCAGTACCCAGTACAAAAAAGCCAGACCGAGGTCTGGCTTTTTTGTATCTGATGGTAAGCGTTGAATTACTCTTCTTCCGCTTTTAGCGCTTTCAGAATTTGGAACAGTTCTTTAGACGCTTTTGATGGCTTACTGCTTTCTAGATCTTTCTTCGCTTGGCGGACAAGTTGGCGTAGCTTTTGACGATCTGCAGAAGGGTGCTTTTCAACGATTTCGTTGATCATCTTGTCACCTTCCGCGATCAGACGATCGCGTTGTTTTTCCAACTTCAGCAGTTCGATGGATTGCTGACCGTGTTTATTGTTCAGCTTGTCCAACGCCGCTTGGATCGCTTCTGCATCCACATGGCGCATGAGTTTACCAATCAACTGAAGTTGACGGCGACGCGCTTCTTTTTCAAAACGCTGTGCATCTGCGATCGCAATGCGAAGATCTTCTGTAAGAGGGAACTTTTCCAATACAGAAGGTTTAAGTTCAATCAGCTTAGTGCCGAGTGCTTGCAGCGCTTCCATATCGCGTTTCATCTCGGAACGACTTACCCAGATGATTTCTTCTTCCTCTTCCCAAGGCTCACGTTTATTTTTACGGCCCATAATCTTTCCCGAGGTTGTCACTTACTTGATCAGCGTATCTTATCAAGAATGTCGAATTTTGCTGGTGTTTTTTAAGCATTGTCTTCGCTACGAGTGGTATGCTTACAAACAACATACATTTATCTAAGACTTTATGGACGTGAAACAACAGGTTGCTCAGCAACGCACAGAACTTGAAGCTGCAGTGAGTCGCGCATTGGAGCTGGCAGGTAAGAAAGCAGATGCTGCAGAAGTGGCGATCACGAAGACCACGGGCATCAGCGTGGCAACACGCATGTGTGAAGTGGAAAGCGTTGAGTTCAATAGTGATGGTGCGTTGGGTATTACTGTGTATCGCGGTCAGCGTAAAGGCAGCGCATCAACCTCTGATCTGTCAGAAGAAGCGATCGCGCAAACTGTTGCAGCGGCACTGGATATTGCACATTACACGTCCGAAGATCCTTTCTCAGGCCCAGCCCCAGCTGAATTGATGGCGTATGACTACCCGGATCTGGACTTGTTCTACCCAGACGAGCCAGAGCCTGATCATGCGGCAGAGAAAGCCATTGCTGCCGAGCGTGCAGCCTTGGATCACGACAAGCGCATCAAATTCAGTGATGGTGCAAGTTACGACAGCCACTACGGTGTGCGTGTCTACGGCAATAGCCACGGCATGTTAGGCAGTTATGCTTCAAGTCGTCACAGCATCAGTTGCAGTGTGATTGCCGAAGACAGCAAAGGGATGGAACGCGATTACAGCTATACCTCTGCGCGCGATAAGCTCGACCTTTGGACGCCAGAACGCGTGGGCATCGAAGCGGCAGAGCGCACCATCTCTCGTATGGAACCGCGCCGCGTTGCGACTTGCCAAGCACCCGTGATGTTCGCGGCGGATGTCGCCACCGGCTTGCTCGGCCACCTTGTCATGGGGATCAGCGGCTCAAGCTTGTACCGTAAATCGTCTTTCCTATTGGATAAGCTGGGTCATCAAATCTTGCCTGAATGGTTCGAAGTGTATGAACGCCCACATATTCTAAAAGGCATGGCGAGTGCACCGTTTGATAGCGAAGGCATGTTTACCCGTGATCTCGACATCATCAAAAGCGGTGAACTACAAACCTACCTTGCGACCAGCTATGCCGCCCGTAAACTGGGTATGCAGCCAACCGGTCATGCCGGCGGTATCCATAACTGGTTCGTGGGCAATACAGGTCAAAACTTCGAGCAGATGCTGAAAGAGCTAGGTACAGGTTTGTTAGTGACAGAGCTTATGGGCCAAGGCGTGAACATCGTAACCGGTGATTACTCTCGCGGCGCCGCAGGTTTCTGGGTTGAAAACGGTGAAATCCAATACCCAGTAACGGAGATTACCATCGCCGGTAACTTGGCAGACATGTACAAGCAGATTGTTGCGGTAGGGTCGGACACTGAGCTGCGTAGTCAGATTCAGACGGGGTCGATACTCATTGAATCGATGAAGATTGGCGGCGAATAGATAACGCGTCATCTTTAACGCTACAGCGTTGTTGACTGCTTTCATCCGCTTCAATCACTTAGCCTACTAAGCTCATGAAGACGTATTCAATTGCCGCCTAGCTGTAACGTTAAAGCTTTAGCGTTATTCGTGTGTTATAAAGCTAACGCCTTAATGTTTGACGATATTAAAGACACAAAAAAGCCAGACTTGCGTCTGGCTTTTTGCTATCTAGATAATGTGTTATACCAAGAATAACGTGGCGAGGCCGAGGAAGACCGAGAGACCGACCATGTCGGTGATGGTGGTCAGTGCCATGCCGCCTGCGAGGGCAGGGTCGATTTTCATTTTCTTGAGTAAGATAGGCACAGTAACGCCCGCAACACCTGCGATGATGAGGTTTGCCATCATGGCGGCGGCGATGATGCCACCGAGTACCCAATTGCCTTTCCACAGTACAACCACGCCGCCAATGATACATGCCCAAATGATGCCATTGAGCAAACCCACTAACGCTTCTTTGGTGAGTAGCCAGCGGGTGTTGGAATCACCGATATGACCAACGGCCAAACCACGGATCACCAGCGCGACGGTTTGGTTACCGGCAACGCCACCCATCGACGGTACGATGGTCATGAGCACCGCAATGGCGGCCATTTGCTCAAGGGTGTTTTCAAATAGGTTGGAAACAGATGCTGCAGCCAATGCGGCAAGGACGTTTGCCCCAAGCCAAATGCTTCGGCTACGTGCGGATTTTAACACTGGCGCAAAGGTGTCTTCTTCATCGTCCAGACCCGCCATACTCATCATGGAGTGTTCAGCATCTTCACGAATGATGTCGACGACGTCATCGATGGTGATACGGCCGACAAGTTGGTGCTGGTCATCAACAACCGGTGCGGATACCCAGTTACGACGTTCAAACAAGCTCGCGATTTCGCCATCGTCCATGTCGACAGGAATGGCCTCATCCGAATCTTCCATGATATCGAGCACTTCGGTATCAGGCTGTGTCGTTAATAGCGTCGTGATCGGCAGAGAGCCAATCAGGCGGCTATTTTCATCCACCACATACAACGCATCGGTGGCTTCAGGCAGTTCGCCTCTCATACGCAGATAACGCAGGACCACGTCGACAGTCACGTCGGAACGGATGGTCACCACGTCGGTATTCATCATACCGCCGGCGGTGTCTTCCGGGTAAGCAAGCGCTTGTTCTACGCGATCACGATCTTGCGCATCCATCTGCGCAAGCACGTCTTGAGATACTTGATTGGGAAGGCTTCGAAGCAGGTAGGCGACGTCATCGGTGTCCATACCTTCGGTGGCGGCGGCCAATTGTTCTGGCTGCATGCGTACCATGATGCCATCTTTGACATCTTCCGAAAGCTCTTCGAGGATTTCGCCCTGTTCTTCAGGATCGGTTAATTGCCAGAGAACCAAACGGCTCTTTGGAGGGGACGCTTCGAGCAGGTGTGCAATGTCTTCTGGCTCCATGTCTTCGAGCATGCGTCGGACATGGACAAACATACCGTTGTCGAGTGCACGGCTAACTTCCTGCAACGTTTGGTGCGTTTGATTAGACTGTTCTACTTCGTAATTCTCTGCCATGGAATTGTCCGGTTTACGGCGGCTGGCGCAATGACATGAATATTAACGCAATCTCGTATGACTGTCTTTGCGAAATCTGTGTTGAAATGAGAGCGAGTGGGTTGACGTGCAGGGAATAAGACGAGGTTAGTTTTCCTCGTCAAAGCCTGCTTCAATCAATGCGGTGACTGCCCCCAGCGCTTTTTGTGCTTCTGGGCCGTGTGCCGAAACGGTGATTTGTTCACCTTGGCTGGAATCCAGGAGCAAAATCGCCATTACGCTGTCAGCGGTAACCGCTTGTTCTGCTTTGGATACGGTGACTTCTGCATCGAAACTTTGCGCCAGTTCCACGAGTTTTACCGCAGCTCGCGCATGCAAGCCAAGGCGGTTTCGGATCAAGACTTCCTTACTGCACTGCGTCATATTTTTCCCTCGAGTGTTCTGTGCCTAATTTGCACTTGTTGCCCGTTGGACTTGAAGTAGTCCGCCAAGTACTGAGCAATATACACAGAGCGATGTTGCCCGCCAGTGCAACCAATGGCCACGGTGAGGTAACTGCGGTTGTTTTTTTCCAAAGCTGGTAACCAAGATTCGAGGAAACTTTTGATTTGGGCAATGAGCATCGCCACGTCTTGCTCTGCAGCGAGGAACATCTTCACGGGCTCATCAAGGCCCGTTAATGGCCTCAAAGACGGATCCCAGTGAGGGTTGGGCAGAAAGCGTACATCGAAAACGTAGTCTGCGTCAGAAGGAAGACCATGTTTGAAACCAAAGGATTCAAACACCATCACCAAATCACGACTGGTTCTCCCTAGCACCAAAGATCGCACCGCTTCACTCAGGTCATGCACGGAGTGCGTTGACGTGTTGATCACTTTGTCTGCACGCTCTTTTAGGGGCGTAAGTAGCTGCTTTTCTTTCTCGATGGCTTGTTCGAGCGATAAGTTATTTTTACTCAGAGGGTGAAGGCGACGGGTTTCGCTGAACCGTTTAACCAGTTCCTTGTCGTCTGCATCCAAGAAAAAGATATCAACATCTAAGTCAGCAGGGAGTTTTGCCAATGTTTGGGCGATTTCATCAGGATCAGCGGGCATGTTGCGAATATCAATGCTCACGGCGATGTGAGAGCTGTCATCCGTTTGTGCATTGACGAACTGTGGGAGTAGATTCACGGGAAGGTTATCAACGCAGTAATAACCCAAATCCTCAAGGACGCGGAGAGCGACAGATTTTCCCGAGCCTGAACGGCCACTTACGATTTTCAACTGCATGGTGCTGGGATCCCTGTCTCGCTATTCACCAGTAATGATGTCGAAGAGTTCTTGGTCAGAGCTGGCATGACGCATGCGCTTACACAATTGCTTGTCTCCAAGTTTTTGCGCAATCAAAGACAGCGTTTTGAGGTGCTCTTTACATTGTTCATCTGGAACGAGCAGCGCGAACAAGAGATCAACAGGTTGATTATCAATGGCATCGAACTCGATAGGCTCTGCACACTGAATAAACACGCCGACAGCTTGGTCACTATTGAATATACGGCCATGGGGAATGGCGATTCCATTCCCTATGCCCGTACTCCCTAGCTTTTCCCTGCTTAGGATGCACTCGAAGAGTTTTTGCGGGTTTTGGTCTAATTGGTTGCCGGCCAACTCGCTGATCAATTCAAGTGCACGTTTCTTACTTGAACAAAGGACTGCACTTTTGGTGCAGTCCAACTTAAGTACGTCTTTAAGTTCCATGGTTAATGGTGATTCATCTTTTCTTTGTGTTTGTTTAGCTGTTTAACCAGCTTATCCGTAAGCGAATCAATGGCCGCATACATGTTTTCTGAGTCTGCTTTCGCATGAATTTCGCCGTTGTTGACGTGAAGCGTCGCTTCGGCAATTTGTTGGAGTTTTTCTACGTTAAGCACGACATGGACGTTGTTAATATGCTCAAAAAAGCGCTCAAGCTTATCAAACTTTTGCATCACATACTCTCGGAGGGACTCGGTGATCTCGACGTGGTGACCGGTGAGATTTATTTGCATAAACATCTTCCTTCTTTGTAGAGACGCCTAGATAAGGCGTTTGCGCTGATTTGACGGTGCGATACCCAGAGACTCGCGATATTTTGCAATCGTTCGACGTGCTACTTGGATACCTTGTTCCGCCAGCAGTGTGGCAATCTTGCTGTCGCTGAGTGGTTTGGCCTGGTTTTCGGCGGCAACCAACTTTTTGACCAGCGCACGTATTGCCGTAGAGCTACATTCGCCGCCATTGTCAGTACTGACATGACTAGAAAAGAAGTATTTCAACTCATAGATACCCCTTGGGGTATGCATGTATTTTTGGGTGGTGACCCGAGAGATGGTGGATTCATGCATGTCCACTGCGAGTGCGATGTCGTTAAGCACCATTGGCTTCATCGCCTCTTCGCCGTACTCAAAGAAATCTTGCTGATGTTCGACGATACAACGTGCAACCTTCAGCAGGGTTTCATTGCGGCTTTCTAAGCTTTTGATCAGCCATTTCGCATCTTGCAGATGGCTTCGAATAAATTGGCTGTCGGCGGCGCTGCACCCGTTTTTGGTCAGCGCGGCGTATTGTTGGTTAACCTTCAGTCTTGGCACGCTATCTGGATTGATCTGTACCACCCATTTTCCACGATCTTTGAACACGGAAACGTCGGGAATGACATATTCTGCTTCGTTGGTGACGATCAAATTGCCTGGACGTGGCTCAAGGCTGTGGATCAGCTGCATCACTTCTTTAAGCTCAGGCTCGCGAAGTTTGCTTTCTTTCATGATCTGACGGTAGTCGCGGTTCGCGAGAAGATCCATATGCGCTTTTAGTATGGCCCTTGCTTCGGCTAGCCATGGCGTATCTTCCGCAAATGAAGCCAGTTGGATCAACAAACACTCTTGAAGTGATCGAGATGCAACACCTAGCGGATCGAATTGTTGAACGCGCTTTAACACCGCTTCAACTTCATCAAGCTCCACTTCTTCATCTTCAGCGCCAAGGCTTTCAAGGATGTCTTCTGCGGTAACGGTTAGGTAGCCTTTGTCATCGACAGCATCGATGATGGCAGTGGCAATCGCAAGATCCACCTCGCTGAAGGGGGTCAATTGCACTTGCCAATTGAGGTAGTCTTGGAGTGTTTCAGTGGTTTCACCTTGATAAACAGGAATGTCGTCACCGAGTGAAATGCCTGTGCTGCCTGTATTGGCGCTGTACATGTCATCCCATGTGGTATCAACAGGAAGGTCGTCGGGCATTTCTTTTTGGCCGAGAGCATCTGAGCTATCAAGGCTGTCTTCGTGGTTTAAATTATCATCGCGTTCTGCAGAAGCGCTGACCTGCTCGCCATTGTCATAATCATCAGATGTGTCACTGTCTGATGAATGATCACCCGATTCGTCTTGTTCAAGGAGAGGGTTTGCTTCAAGCGCTTCCTGAATCTCTTGTTGCAGGTCTAACGTCGATAGCTGCAGCAGACGAATTGCCTGTTGCAGTTGCGGCGTCATTGCAAGTTGTTGGCCAAGCTTGAGCTGAAGCGAGGGTTTCATAGTTATTCTGGCACCTTTCCTATTTTTGAATTATCAGTGCTTGTTGTTGTAACGATTCGCCAACCGTTACTTTTAACTATAGCCTGAACTGGTCGCCGAGATAGACACGTTTTACATGTTCATCGTTAAGGACTTCATCAGGCGTGCCATGAGCAATTAAATGCCCCTGACTCACAATATAGGCGTGTTCACAGACACTCAGTGTCTCACGTACGTTGTGATCGGTAATTAACACGCCCAAACCACGATCGCGAAGATGCTCAATGATCTTCTTAATATCGATAACGGAAATCGGGTCAACACCGGCAAACGGTTCATCAAGCAAGATGAATTTTGGGTTCGCGGCAAGTGCGCGTGCAATCTCAACGCGGCGACGTTCACCACCAGAGAGTGCCATACCCATGCTGTTTCTAATGTGCTGAATGTTAAACTCTTCGAGTAAATCCTCAGCTTTATCCTGACGCTCTTCTTTGGTCATTTCTGAGCGCGTCTGCAAAACCGCCATCAAGTTGTCATAAACACTTAGCTTACGGAAGATAGAGGCTTCTTGAGGCAAATAGCCGATACCCATGCGGGAACGGTTATGCATTGGCTGAATACTGATGTCAGTGTCATCGATGTGAATCGCGCCTTCGTCGCGCGCTACCAAGCCAACAATCATGTAGAAAGAGGTGGTTTTACCCGCACCGTTTGGGCCGAGCAATCCGACGATTTCGCCGGATTTAACTTCAAGGCTAACGTCGGTGACGACTTTGCGTCCGTTATAGCTTTTCGCGAGGTTCTTAGCGGTAAGTATGGCCATGAAGTGTTAGTTCTTTTGTTTTGTTTGCGGTTGCAAAATGGTGGTAACACGACCGTTAGAGTCACTTTCCGCAACCAACTGCTGTTTGTCGATTTGGTAGGTAATCAATTGACCTTCTACCTTGTTGCCACCTTCTTGGGTGAGCACAGCTTGATTGCGCATTTTTAGGAAGCTTTTTGCGACTTCGTATTGAAGGTCGAAGGCTTCGCCATTGATTTTTTTGCCGTCGTCCATGGTCTGCTCGAACGTGGCTGGCTTGCCATAGGCATCAATGATTTCGCCGCCTTCACTGCCACTAGGGCGAGTAACAACCACCTTGTTTGCATACAGGCGGATCGAGCCTTGGCGCAAATACACATTGCCTGTGAAGATGACGGTATTGGTTTTTAGATCCAAATTCTGCGTGTCTGAATCAATATAGATAGGTTGTTCAGAGTCGCTGGTTAGCGCAAACACACTACCCGAAATGAGGAGCAGTAGAAAGGCGAAAATATTATTGAGTTTTTTGTTCATATCTACTTTTCACTTGTTCGATCAGTTCCATTTGATGGGAGCCAAAATTGCCTTTCACCCGCTGTCCGTGGGTTTGAAAGCCTACACCGGTAATTTCAGTTTCTTTGTCCGACCAAAAATCCCGGCTGGTAAGGTCGAGCGTCAATGCGTCTGTTGTGACAACTTTAATTTGCGCGTTAGGTAATAGGTTAAAGATCCTAACGCGTCCTGTCATCACTAGATAGCGACCGCTTTCTAGGACGGCAAAATTCGAGCTAACCCGCCATTCTTCTGCGATACCGTCGCTAAAGGTCCACAACACTGGCTCATTAAAATGCGTTTCGTCTAGCTTTTGATAATGTTCAATATGGCTAGAGTCGAGGGTATAGCTGCGAATTCCTTGTTCGTTGTAGCTGGTGGACTTAATACCATCACCAGTGAACAGTGGTTTTTCTGCATCGGGCGTTACTTGTACTTCTGTGTCTAGATAGTGCTGGCCAAGCAGGTAGTAACCCGCATACCCGCAGATGCCTAGCAATGCCACAATGCAAAGGCGTTGCAGCATCATATACTTAACCCTTTATGCGCATCGAGCTCGCCACGGGCTTCTAGAATCAGGTCGCACACTTCACGCACTGCACCATAACCACCCGGGATGCGAGTCACCAAGTCAGCACGTTGTGCCAGTAAGAGGTGGCCATCTTTCACACAGACAGAAAAGCCTACACATGACATGACGGGCCAATCAATAAGGTCGTCCCCAATATATGCAGTCGCTTCTGCTGGGATACCCAGTTGTGCGACCAAATCTTGGTATGCTGTGGCTTTGTCGTCTTGACCTTGATAGATGTGCTTGATGCCTAATGCAGACATTCTGCGTTCTACGATGGCGGACTTTCTGCCCGTGATCACGGCGATTTCGATGCCGGCATTCATCAGCGATTTAATGCCATAGCCGTCACGTGTGTGGAAGGTTTTCAGCTCTTCGCCATCGTTGCCCATGTAAATACGGCCATCTGAAAAGACGCCATCCACATCGCAAATCAACAGCTTAATGCCTGCAGCAGAATCAAAAACACGTTTCGCGACAGGCCCGTAAAGGGTGTCGACGGTGTCTTTGTTCTTCATGGTGTTGTTTGAGTTATCTTGCATTACATGACTCCTGCTTTAAGAAGATCATGCATGTTAAGCGCACCCACCAACATACTTTGGCGAGTGATGAGCAACCCATTGATTTTCTTTTCTTCCATTAGCTTTAGGCCTTCGGCGGCAAGGAGGTCTTCGTCGACACACGTTGGGTTTTCACCCATCACATCGCCAATACAGGTTTCATGAAGGTCAAGGCGCTGATCAAGAAGGCGGCGTAAATCACCATCGGTAAAGATGCCGCAGAGCGCACCTTTCTCATCAACGACAGCGGTCATGCCGAGGCCTTTTGCAGACACTTCAAGCAGGGCATCGCGAATCGTTGCTGTTACCAGAACTGTTGGCAAGTTATCGCCCGTATGCATGACATCAGAAATACGAAGTAACAGCTTACGACCGAGTGCACCGCCTGGGTGAGAAAGGGCAAAATCGTCTGCAGTGAAGCCTTTCGCTTGCATCAGTGCGACAGCAAGTGCGTCGCCCATCACCAATGTAGCCGTGGTGCTGGATGTGGGCGCAAGACCGATCGGACAGGCTTCTTTTTGCACCTTAATGCACAAATTTACTTGCGCTAACCGTGCCATGGTTGAAGCCGGGTTTCCTGTCATTGAAATCAATGCAATGCCGCGACGTTTCACTACAGGCAGCAAGGTTAGAATTTCAGAGGCTTCGCCTGAGTTCGAAATCGCTAAGACCACATCACCTTTTTCAATCATGCCCAAGTCGCCATGGCTGGCTTCTCCTGGATGAACGAAAAACGAAGGGGTGCCAGTACTGGCAAAGGTTGCGGCAATTTTATTGCCGATGTGGCCGGATTTCCCCATGCCCATGACAACCACTTTACCTGAAGCTGACAGGATCAGTTGGCACGCCTTCACGAAGTCATCATTGATGTATTGCTCGAGCTGAGTTATTGCATCGAGTTCGGTTTTCAATACTGTGGTGCCAGCTTGGCGGAAATCAAAATCAGTCATAGCGTATCCGAGTTATGCCGCCATATCGGTAAGCAAATAGCCTTGGTAGCCAACGAAGCAAATCAGCAGCGCGATCCCTTCCCAACGATTAATAATACGGGACTTACCAACAGCAAACAAAAACAACAAGACAGACACGGCGAGCATGACATAAAAGTCACGATCCATCGCCAGTGGGTTAAGCATTGAAGGATTCAAAATACCTGGAATGCCCATGACCGCGAGTATGTTGAAGATGTTAGAGCCGATGATGTTACCGACCGCGAGGTCATCTTCGCCTTTCAGCACACCGGCGACAGAGGCCGCAAGCTCCGGCAGACTTGTACCAACAGCAACGATGGTTAGGCCGATCACCAAATCACTCATACCAAATGCTTTTGCGATGGTCACGGCGGATTCAACCACCATGTCAGCACTGAAAATAAGCAGAACAAGACCGACTACAACCCAGATACCCGCAGACACATTACTGACGCCTGTTGGAATTTCTGCTTCTTGCTCTGCAAGCATAGGATCGGATTCGCCGCTTTCTTTACCAATCTTCATCATTGCAAGCAGAAAGCCTGCAAACAGAACAGCAAGAAGCACGCCTTCATAGAAACCTAAATGGTTGTCCCACAAAATGGCCCCTGCAACGATAGTGACACCCAGCATGAGTGGGAGTTCACGTCGAATAATGCCAGAGCTAATAGAAAGGGGCTTGATAAGTGCGGTGACGCCGAGAATAAGGGCAATGTTTGCAATGTTTGATCCGAGCACATTTCCAACAGCTGTATCAGTTTTGCCACTGAGGGCTGCTGTGGCAGAAACAACCATCTCAGGTGCGGAACTGCCCATCGCAAGAATGGTCATACCGATGACAAGCGGGGAGATGCCAACGTTGCGGGCAATAGCAGCAGCACCGTAGACCAATCTGTCAGCACTCCATACTAACAAACACAGGCCAACGACGAGGATGGCGGTCGCTTCAAACATTTAATTACCTTCTGAATGGATCGGTCGAATTGTATAGAACCGCAATTCTGACCGCTTATTGAAGAAATGTGAAGGAAAACGGCGTACTAATGATGGATATGGACGTGTAATTTCACGATATTGTGTTTTGTTCAATTCCACGGGTTTTCTATTTCGAATCCTTGCGTTTCATTGCTTTTCATCCCTCTTTCACATCAAGGTGTTCCATCGGAGACCTTTAAATTAAAAAAAGTGCATATATATAAAGACAAACGGACAGAAAACGCTGTTGAATACTTGACCAGAAATTTGCAAATGAATACTGTGCAATTACTTGTTTTGCACGCACACTCACTCTATGATCAGTCACTTAACTCGTGAATGAATCACCATCGAAGGCCCTGCTATGAGCCCTAAAAATTTGGTTGAGATCAGCAACCTAACCTTTTCTCGGGATGAGAGGGTTATTTTTGACAATGTAAGTTTGACGGTGCCCGTGGGGAAAGTGACAGCGATCATGGGCCCATCCGGTATCGGTAAAACGACCCTGTTGCGGCTGATCGGTGGTCAACTTCAGCCAGAGAGTGGGCGCATCGAGTTTGCAGGCCATGACATTCCCACCTTGTCTCGCAGCAAGCTTTACGAAGCACGCAAGCGCATGAGTATGCTTTTTCAGTCAGGGGCATTGTTTACTGATATGACAGTGTTCGACAACGTGGCATTCCCCCTTCGTGAGCACACTGAACTGCCTGAATCCTTAATCAAAACCATCGTACTTTTGAAGCTGGAAGCCGTTGGACTTCGCGGCGCTGCACAGTTGATGCCGAGCAGTTTGTCTGGCGGTATGGCACGCCGTGCAGCACTTGCTCGCGCCATTGCACTTGACCCTGAGCTCATCATGTTTGATGAACCGTTTGTGGGTCAAGATCCCATCACCATGGGTGTATTGGTCTCTTTGATTCGTAATCTCAATCAAGCATTGGGGTTAACCTCTGTTGTCGTTTCGCATGATGTGCCAGAAGTGATGAGCATTGCTGATCATGTTTACCTGCTGGCAAACGGTAAAATCATTGCATCAGGCTCACCGCAATCTTTGCGTGACAATCCCGATCCTCGCGTGAGTCAATTTCTCAAAGGCGACGCCGATGGGCCTGTGCCTTTCCGTTATCCTGCCAGTGATATTACACAGGAGCTGTTCTCGTGATCGTCAATATGGTTCAAGCGCTGGGTGCTCGCACCATGGCGGTGTCGAGAACAATGGGTCGCGCGACCTTTGTGTTGCTTGGCGCATTGATTGGTAAACCGCAGCCTAAGAAAATGTTCCCGCTGCTAATTACCCAACTGTATTCCGTGGGTGTACGCTCACTCGCCATCATCATGGTCTCTGGCCTTTTTATTGGCATGGTATTGAGCTTACAAGGCTACTTGGTATTGGCAGACTTCGGCGCTGAAAGCTCGCTTGGGCAAATGGTCGCGTTGTCGTTGCTGCGTGAATTGGGACCTGTGGTAACAGCGCTACTTTTCGCGGGCCGAGCAGGCTCTGCGCTCACCGCCGAAATTGGTTTGATGAAAACCACCGAACAACTTTCAAGTTTAGAAATGATGGCGGTCGATCCGCTTCGCCGCGTTATCGCGCCGCGCTTTTGGGCGGGGGTGATTTCAATGCCACTGCTTGCGATGATTTTCATGATGATTGGCATTTGGGGCGGACAGCTTGTCGGTGTCGATTGGAAAGGCATCGATTACGGCAGCTATTGGTCCGTGATGCAGTCCTCAGTTGAGTTGGGCTACGACATTGGCCAGTCATTTATCAAGTGTGTGGTGTTTGCTATCACCGTTACTTGGATCGCGCTTTTTAATGGTTACGATGCTATCCCCACATCTGAAGGGATCAGCCTTGCCACCACACGCACTGTCGTGCATTCGTCTTTGGCAGTGTTGGGTTTAGATTTTATTCTTACCGCGCTGATGTTTGGGAGCTAATTACATGCAACAAAATCGTAAAACAGAATTTTGGGTAGGCACTTTTGTGTTGGCAGGCATTGCAGCCGTGCTACTGCTTATCTTTCAGGTTGCAGATGTGAAGAGCTTCTCTCGCTCGGACTATTACACGCTGGAAGCGCATTTTGATGATATCGGTGGATTAAAAGTTCGCTCGCCGGTGAAAGTGGGTGGCGTTGTCGTGGGTCGTGTTAGTGATATCTCATTAACTGCGCCCGATTATGTGCCGTCCGTAACATTGGAAATTGAACGTAAGTACGGTTTCTTCCCAGAAAGCAGCTCTGCCGCCATTTTGACTTCAGGGTTACTTGGCGAGCAATTCATTGGTATTCGACCAGGCTTTTTGGATGAAGACATCGATGTTCTGCAAGACGGTGACTTGCTAGAAGATACGCGTTCCGCACTCGTGCTTGAGGATCTGATTGGTCAGTTCCTTTACAGCGTTGGCGGCGACAAGGAGTAAATAACGATGAAGAAATTGATAACACTTGCGATGGCTGCCATCACGATGATGGTGTCGTCGGTCAGCATGGCAGCGGTAGATGCGAGCAACCCTTACCATTTGATGAATGGTGTGGCTGAGAACGCATTCAGCCGACTGAAGAAAGACAAAGACGCGTATCAGGAAAACCCTGAGTTACTGCGCGCTGTCGTGAAAGAAGAGTTGATGCCCTATATCAATGTTCGCTATGCGGCATTGAAGGTGCTCGGTTCTCAAGCCAGAAAAGCATCGAAAGAAGAACGCGACCTGTTTACTGATGCGTTTTATGACTATCTGGTGGCGTCTTACGCGCAAATTTTAACGGAATACACTGACCAGCTTGTGACCGTGGAGCCTACTAAGGCGATTGATCCTAAGCGCAAAGTGGTGTCGGTTCGCGTTGATATTACTGACAACGCCCGCCCGCCAATTCGCCTAGACTTTAAATTGCGTAAAAACCGTAAAACGAATGAGTGGCAAGGGTTTGACGTTCAGGTTGAAGGCGTGAGTATGCTGAATACAAAAGCGAGCGAGTGGAGTGGTCAATTGCGCAAAAATGGCGTTGAAGCTGTCGCTGCTGAACTCGAAGAACGTGCGAAAAAACCGATCAGCAAAAGTGAAGGTGCATCGTGAGTGAGCCATTAGCGTGGCGTAAAGACACAAATGGCCATTACTGCTTGTCAGGAGAGCTTGATCGTGACACAGTTCCACCATTTTGGAGCCGCCTTGCCGATTGGTTTCCAAAGGAAAGTGCCGTCACTCTCAATCTTTCAGAGGTGAAGCGCGTGGATTCGGCAGGGATGGCGATGTTGCTCCATTTGCATCAGCAGTTTAAAGACAATGGCCAAGCACTGACTCTGTGTCATGTGCCTGCTCAGCTGACGGTGCTTTTGCAACTGAGTAATGTAGACAGTCTATTTACCGGTGATAACACACTGGTTGATGAGGAATGATCGTGGAACCATCAGAAATTAAAGCAATTCTTGAATCAACGTTGGCATTGGAAGAACTCCTTGTAAAAGGCGACGGCAGCCACTTTGAAGTGATCGCTGTTGGCGATATGTTTGATGGCATGTCACGTGTCAAAAAACAGCAGACTATCTATGGACCGCTGATGGAGCACATCAGAACAAATGCCATTCACGCGCTGAGCATTAAGGCGCTGACGCCCGCTGAATGGGCGCGTGATAAAAAACTGATGCAACCGCTATAAGTCCAAGAGGAACAGCATGCAAAAATTCCGTGTCCACGGTGGTGGCCCACTGCGTGGTGACGTCACAATCTCTGGTGCTAAAAACGCAGCACTCCCTATTCTGTTTGCTGCACTGTTGGCTGAAGAGCCAGTGGAAGTTGGAAACGTTCCTAAATTGCGTGACATTGACACGACAATGGAACTGCTTTCTCGCTTGGGCGCAAAAGTATCGCGCAATGGCTCAGTGCATGTTGACGCAAGTAACATCGACGAATTCTGCGCACCGTACGATCTCGTAAAAACCATGCGTGCGTCTATCTGGGCGTTAGGTCCTTTGGTTGCACGCTTCGGTAAAGGTCAAGTGTCACTGCCTGGTGGTTGTGCGATTGGCGCGCGTCCTGTTGATCTTCACATTCATGGTTTGGAGCAACTTGGTGCCACCATTACCCTTGATGAAGGTTATGTAAAAGCGCATGTTGATGGTCGCTTAAAAGGCGCACACATCGTCATGGATAAAGTTAGCGTCGGCGCAACGGTAACCATCATGTCTGCTGCCACTTTGGCAGAAGGCACCACGGTCATTGAAAATGCAGCGCGTGAACCTGAAATCGTTGATTGTGCGAAGTTCTTGAACGTGCTTGGTGCGAAAATCACGGGCGCAGGTACTGACGCCATCACCATCGAAGGTGTTGAGCGCCTAGGTGGCGGTTACCATGATGTCGTGGCGGATCGTATTGAAACAGGTACCTTCTTGGTGGGTGCTGCGGTTTCTGGCGGTAAAATCACGTGTCACAAGACGTCTCCAAAACTGCTAGAAGCGGTATTGGCGAAGCTTGAAGAAGCAGGTGCCGCGATTGAAACAGGCGAAGACTGGATCTCGCTTGATATGACGGACCGCGAGCTTAAAGCCGTGAACATCCGCACTGCACCACACCCAGGTTTCCCTACTGACATGCAAGCACAATTCACCCTGTTGAACTTGATGGCAAAAGGCACCGGTATTATTACCGAAACCATTTTTGAAAACCGTTTCATGCACGTGCCTGAACTTCAACGCATGGGCGCGCACGCGGAAATCGAAGGTAACACTGTGGTTTGTGGTGATTGCGATGGTCTTAGCGGCGCGCAGGTTATGGCGACCGATCTTCGTGCATCAGCGAGCTTGGTGATTGCAGGTGCAATCGCAACGGGCGAAACCATTGTTGACCGTATCTATCACATCGATCGCGGTTATGAGCACATCGAAGACAAGCTACAAAAGTTGGGTGTTCATATTGAACGCTTCACTGACTAACCACTGCTACTCACGGCAAGGTTATGTGCTGAAAAACAAAAAGGTCGCCGAGGCGACCTTTTTTTGTGGGATTGGCTTAGCGAGCGAGTTTTACTTCGATGTCACTGTGCAAGCTGACTTTTATCGAATCGGCTATCGCGCAGGCTCTTCACCAATCGTTACCATCAATTCCATGGTGTTACCTTCTCGAATCACTTTGAACGGCACAACCGTCCCGGGGCGAATATCAGCCACAATATCGAGTGCGTTTCTAAAACCATAGATTGGTTGATCGTTAATATCAATGATCAAGTCGTTCGTGCGCAGCCCGGAACGATCCGCGGGGCCGTTTGGCTCTACTGCCGCGACCATCACACCACTTAGCTGTTCTGCATCCAGCAAACGGGCCATCACAGGGTTCACTTCTCTGCCATCAACGCCAATGTAGCCTCGGATGACGCGCCCATCAGCAATCAGCTTCTGCATGATTTTAACGGTGAGCGAGTAGGGAATAGCGAATGAAATACCGTAGGTTTCAATGTCTGTCGCTTGCTGGAAAGAGGCGGTATTGATGCCAACGAGTTCGCCGCGACTATTCACCAATGCACCGCCAGAGTTACCACGGTTAATGGCGGCATCTGTTTGCAAGAAATCTTGCTGACGATTAAAGCTCATGCCTGGACGGCCAGTGGCGGAGATAATGCCAAAGGTGGTGGTTTGGCCAAGGTTGTAGGGGTTACCAATGGCGAGCACGACATCACCGACAGCAGGATCGTAACTGTCGTTGAATGGGATCACAGGCAGGCTTTCAAGATCCACTTTGAGAACAGCGAGATCGGTACGTTGATCTTTACCCACCAACTGCGCCGTGCTGATCCGTCCGTCTTGCAGTGCGACGATGATTTGGTCCGCACGTGCGACAACGTGATAGTTGGTCACTATGTACCCTTTGTCGCTCATGATCACGCCAGAGCCTAGCCCTTCGGCGTTGAGCTGTAGACGGTTTTCACTGCTGTAACGACGGGTATAGATGTTGACGACGGCAGGGGAGGCACGTCTAACGGCATAATTGTAAGACACCAAAGAGGCATCAGGTTCAAACTGTGAAAGGGTGGCATCCGAGACCAATTTACCCGTACGAAGGGACGGAATAGCCAGCAATAAAAGTGCGGCGATAAGGCCGCCATAAACGACGGAACGCGTCATAAAAGCTAGCATGCTACTCCTCAATTATCTCGTTGATATTAAGTCGATGAGCATAACATTGAAATGTGGACATGAGTAGAGAGGGAAAAGGAGCCTGATGAACTCAGGCCCCTGAATTTCCGTAAAGAGTTTTAGCGAATGACCAAATACATCGTCGACTCACCGCGTACAATGTTTAAGGCAAGCACGTTTGGCTTACTCTCTAATTGCTTGCGGAAATCGCCAAGGTTGTTTACGTCGTTACGGTTCAAGCCAACAATGATGTCTCCTTGTTTTAAACCATAGCGAGCAGCAATCGAGTCTTTCTCTACGCGCGCAACACGTATACCTTTGACCTTACCTTCGCTGTAGTTTTCGAGCTCTGCACCGGTCAATGCTTCATGCAAGGTTTCAGCTTTCGCCTTCACCATGCCAGCTTCTTTCAACGTTGCGGTGACAGTTTTGTCTTTGCCATCGCGGATCAAACCCAGTTTGACTTTCTTTCCGGCACCCAGTGTGGCGACTTTCGCGCGCAATTCTCCAAATGTGCGGATCTCTTTGCCATTGACGGAGACAATGATGTCGCCCGCTTCAATGCCCGCTTTTGCGGCTGCAGAGTCAGGAACAACTTGGCTTACAAAGGCCCCATGATTGGTTTCATAGCCGAAGGCTTCTGCAAGCTCTGAGGTCAGCTCCCCACCTTGAACGCCCAGCACACCTCGGCGAACTTCTCCAAACTCTAAGATTTGTTCAACGAGGTTTTTTGTCATGTTGACGGGAATGGCAAAACCGATACCCACGTTCCCGCCGTTAGGGCCGAGAATCGCTGTGTTAATGCCGACTAACTCGCCGTTAAGGTTCACCAATGCACCACCAGAGTTACCACTGTTAATGGCGGCATCCGTCTGAATGAAGTTCTCGAAGTTTTCGAGGTTTAGGCCGCTTCGGCCGAGCGCGGAAATGATACCGGATGTCACGGTTTGCCCGAGGCCAAAGGGGTTACCAATGGCAATGGCAAAATCCCCGACGCGAAGCGCATCAGAGTCTGCAAATTTAATCTCAGTGAGATTTTCTGCTTTTTCGAGTTTGAGCAAGGCAACGTCTGACATGCTGTCGCTACCGATCAATTCCGCGTCATACTCTCGACCATCATGAAGCTGCACGCGGATTTTCGTCGCGCCATCAATCACGTGATGGTTGGTCACGATATGGCCTTTGCCTGCATCAACAATGACACCAGAGCCTAACCCGCGAAAAGGACGTTCACGGACTTGTTCAGACGGAAAGTCAGGACCAAAGAAAAAGCGGAAAGATTCAGGAACGCGTTGCTTTGAGGTATGGCTACCTTCCACAGAAATGCTGACAACCGCTGGGCTGACAGTTTCTAGCATCGGTGCCAGACTTGGAAGGCTCTCACCTGCAACGGCCATGGGTAATGCGGCAGTTGCAGGTAATGCGGTAATACTTGTACTAATGGCGAGTGCAATTGCACTCAAAGTAAGCAAAGACATCTTTTTCATAAACACTCCCCTGTATCGGTACGATGTAAGAGTGGGGATTATTTAAAAAAGTTCAATGTTACCTTCGTTAAGAAGTGTGACCGACTTAACTCGCTTTGCTGGTTTTTTCAGCATCTTTTAACAAACCGGTTGCTTGGCCTGAGTAGTCACGCGGTTGCTCTTGAGAAGCATCGCCTTCCGCTTCTGGCGTAACGTCAGACAACTTGCTGATGCGTTTTGCAAATGGGTTGTCTTGCTCAGGCAGGTTTGGCATCAATTCGGCAGATGTTGCCGCCATGTGTTGATACAGTTTACTGTAGTCACGTGAGATGTTGTCGAGCAGCTCTGCACTTTGTGCAAAGTGGTCCACCAACTCTTGGCGGTATTGCTCTACCTCGTAACGTGATTTTTCAAGTTCCTTTTTCAAGTCCTTTTGCTGAGTATTGTCACGATTCATGAAACGGCCGATTAGGAAGCCAATGACAATGCCGAGGGCGCCAAAAGCAATGATGTTGATTTCAGCCATGAATGCTCCTTGATATTCTTCAGTAAGTTTTTGGATGCAAGATGATTAACAGGACCACGCTGCTACTCTGATTTGATAGCTTAAGTAGTTACGAATCCCTTAAATGCGTCGGTTCACTATACATGGCAAAAGTTGAGCGTGGTACTATTGATTTTGAGAACAAAGATGTCTTCAGTCACAGTTAGGTTCAAGGAATGACACCGCTAGATCTATACAATAAAGACCTCCAACGCCCAGATTTTTTTGAGGATGCCTCGCAACGAAATGCGGTGATGCTGCTTGATGATTTGTATCATCGTCTTGTGAAACGCGTGAATGCGCCGCATGAGAAACCGTCATTTCTAAAAAGCTTGTTTGGTCAGAAATCGACGAATACCGCGCCAGAGACAGGCTTGTATTTCTGGGGAGGAGTCGGGCGAGGAAAAACGTATCTGGTTGATACCTTTTTTGACAGCCTGCCTTTCGACAAAAAGATGCGCATGCACTTCCACCGTTTTATGCACCGCGTTCATCACGAACTTAAAATACTTGATGGTGAAGTCGATCCTTTGCAGAAAATCGCCGACAAACTCGCTGATGAAGCGCACATTCTTTGTTTTGATGAATTTTTTGTTTCCGACATTACCGATGCAATGATCCTCGGTACCTTAATGGAAGCATTGTTTGAACGCGGTATTTGTTTGGTGGCGACATCTAATATTGTGCCTGATGAGTTATATCGAAATGGTTTGCAACGGGCGCGTTTCCTCCCCGCGATTAAATTAATAAATGTACACTGTGATGTGGTCAATGTTGATGCGGGTACAGATTATCGCTTACGGACATTGGAACAAGCGGAAATTTATCATTTCCCTTTAGATGAAAAAGCCAATATCAACCTCGAAAGCTACTTTTGCCAGCTAGCGACAGAGCCCATGCATTCGAATCACACCATTGAAATCAACAATCGACCGTTATTGGCGGTGAGAGAAGCGGAAGGCGTGGTGCATTTCGACTTCGCTACCTTGTGTGATAGCCCTCGCAGCCAATCTGATTATATAGAGGTTGCACGCTTATACCATACCGTGTTGCTCTCTGATGTGCCGCAGATGGGCGCGTCAAAAGATGATGCGGCAAGACGCTTTATTGCCATGGTCGACGAGTTCTACGAGCGACATGTAAAACTCATTATTTCCGCAGAAGTGGCACTCACGACATTATATGTTGATGGCAGGCTGAATTTTGAGTTTAAAAGGTGTTGTTCTCGCTTAAAAGAGATGCAAAGCCATGATTATTTGGCGTTGGAACACCTTCCGTAGCAAGGCTTGGGGTCGTGATAACATTGTTATTAGCGACCCAATGAAAAAGTCAGGACTTTTTTAGAAAAAAAGGTGATTTTTTCTACACCCTTCTCTATAATCCCGCAACCCACCGTTACTGTTGAAAGGCTTAGGCCGAGGGTACACGACTCGAAGGGGTGCTGAATGGGCTCTTAACAGTGGGAGCATTCGCTCCTTAAGTGAAATTTTTTAATAATCGGGTATTTATTAGCATGAAAACTTTCGTTGCTAAACCAGAAACTGTAAAACGCGACTGGTATATTGTAGACGCAGAAGGTAAAACTCTGGGTCGTATCGCAACTGAGATCGCATCTCGTCTACGTGGTAAGCACAAGCCGGAGTACACTCCGCACGTTGACACTGGTGACTACATCGTAGTTATCAACGCGGACAAAGTAGCTGTAACTGGTGCGAAATTCACTGACAAGATGTACCACAGCCACACTGGCTACATTGGTGGCATCAAGTCAATCAGCTTCGACAAGCTGATCGCGAAGAAACCAGAAATGATCATCGAACTTGCCGTTAAAGGTATGTTGCCACGTGGTCCTCTAGGTCGTGCAATGTTCCGTAAACTTAAAGTTTACGCGGGTACTGAGCACAAGCACGCGGCTCAACAGCCGCAAGTACTAGACATCTAAGGGGATTTAACAATGGCAGAACAATACTACGGCACTGGTCGCCGCAAAAGCTCCGCAGCTCGCGTATTTATCAAACCGGGTAGCGGTAACATCGTAATCAACCAGCGTTCACTGGAGACCTACTTTGGTCGTCCAACAGCTCGCATGGTTGTTCTTCAGGCACTAGAGTTGGTTGAAATGACTGACAAGCTAGACCTATACATCACTGTTTCTGGTGGTGGTATTTCTGGTCAAGCTGGCGCGATCCGTCACGGTATCACGCGCGCACTGATGCAATACGATGAATCTCTACGTCCTGCGCTACGCGCTGCTGGCTTTGTTACACGTGATGCTCGTAAAGTTGAACGTAAGAAAGTTGGTCTACGTAAAGCACGTCGTCGTCCACAGTTCTCTAAGCGTTAATTCGCTTCCGGATTTTATCCGGGGAACATTTGACCAAAAAGCCTGGCTCATGCCGGGCTTTTTTATGTCTGTTATTTTCGCCGTTACCTCACCTTTCTTGATGCCTTCGCTAAAAACCCGCTTTCTCAACATTTCTCGCGACATCTCAATATTGACATCCACCTTGAAAAAATTGGTTTTTAGGGCTTAGGTTAAAAAACGGTGTGCCCCTCACATTTGTTACAAAAAGGTAGCTTTATCTTGTCAAAAAGTGGGGTTTTCCTTATCATTTAGGCGACGTATTAGTGGGTTATATTGAGTCGATTTACTCAGTTATACGCCTTAGGAATTCTTATTTTGAGTTAGCCGTACGCTCCAGGGACGCATAAGGACAGTTATAAAAATCCATGCGGGAGCACATGGGAGTATGTTGGATGAGCAATGCGCCAGTGAATTCGGGCCGACGCCGTTTCTTGACTTTATCGACCGCTGTGGTCGGTGGTGTAGGTGCAGCAGCAGTTGCTGTGCCTTTTTTGAAGTCTTGGAACCCTAGCGCCAAAGCAAAGGCGGCAGGAGCCCCAGTCGAAGTCGATATTAGTAAAATTGAAGATGGCCAGCTAATCAGGGTTATTTGGCAAGGAAAACCTGTGTGGGTTGTTCGTCGAGGCGAACAGACCCTAGAACAACTAAATGGAATTGATGACAAGCTACGTGACCCTGAATCACAAGAGCCTCAGCAGCCTGACTATATTACTGGTGCATATCGTTCGATAAAGCCAGAAATTTTTATTGCTGTTGGTCTTTGTACGCACCTTGGTTGTTCGCCAACGTATCTCCCTGACAGTTTCGGAGCACAAGTTCAAGGCGTTACATCTGGTTTCTTCTGCCCATGTCATGGTTCTAAATTTGATATGGCGGGACGCGTATTCCAGAGTGTTCCTGCACCACTAAACTTAGTTGTACCTCCATACGTATATCTTGATGATAACCGTGTTTTGGTGGGTGCTGATGAGGGGAATGCGTAATGGAAAATCTACTCAACTGGTTTGAAAAACGCCTCCCAGCGGTAAATGCCTACAAAAAGCATTTGTCTGAATACCCAATGCCAAAGAACTTCAACTTCTGGTACTTGTTTGGCTCGTTAGCCATGCTGGTTCTAGTAAATCAGTTGCTGACAGGTATTTGGCTAACCATGAGCTACAACCCTTCCGCGGAAGGTGCGTTTGCCTCTATTGAATACATCATGCGTGATGTTGAATACGGTTGGCTGCTTCGCTACATGCACTCAACGGGCGCTTCTGCGTTCTTTGTTGTGATTTATCTGCATATGTTCCGTGGGTTAATCTATGGGTCTTACCAAAAACCACGCGAATTGTTGTGGCTGTTTGGAATGCTTATCTTCCTTGCGCTAATGGCAGAAGCCTTTATGGGTTACTTGCTACCTTGGGGACAAATGTCTTACTGGGGCGCACAGGTAATCATCTCGCTGTTTGGCGCAATCCCTGTTATCGGTGACGACCTAACGCTTTGGATCCGTGGTGACTTTGTCCTCTCGGGCGCAACACTAAACCGTTTCTTCGCCCTGCACGTTGTTGCATTGCCGATTGTTATTTTACTGCTTGTTGTATTGCACATTCTTGCGCTGCACGAAGTCGGTTCGAATAACCCAGACGGTATTGAAACCAAGTTGCCGAAGGGCTCTAAAGGCGAAGGGTACGAAACACAGTTCCCATTCCACAAGGATTACGCCAAGAAATACGACATCATCGATTCTGTGCCGTTCCACCCTTATGGAACCGTAAAAGATCTTATCGGTATCGCCGGTTTTGGTATCTTGTTTGCTTATGTGATTTTCTTTAATCCAGAG
Source organism: Enterovibrio sp. (assembly GCA_042096095.1). GTDB lineage: Bacteria > Pseudomonadota > Gammaproteobacteria > Enterobacterales > Vibrionaceae > Enterovibrio. Next base: position 24,527 of record JBELME010000002.1, on the reverse strand, counting down.
ATGGGCGGCTACTTCCTTGAGCCACCTAACTTTGAAGCTGCGAACCCGATTAAAACGCCTGATCACATCGCGCCAGTTTGGTACTTCACACCGTTCTATGCCATCTTGCGTGCGGTTCCGGACAAGTTAACCGGTGTTGTGCTCATGGGCTTGTCTATCGCGGTACTGTTTGTTCTGCCTTGGTTGGATCGCTGTAAAGTGCGCTCTTACCGTTATCGCAGCAAATTGCACCTTGCTAACATTGTTCAGTTCGTTATCTCCTTCATTGCGCTAGGTGTGTTGGGTACATTGCCTGCAACTGGCCTATACACGCTGTTGGCTCAAATCTTTAGCTTTGGTTACTTCATGTTCTTTGTCCTGCTGTTTGTTTACAGTAAAAACGAAGCAACAAAACCATTACCGGAGAGGGTGAACTACTAATGAAGAAGTGGATTGTAATCTTGTTCGCGCTGTTGCCTTCTCTTGCGCTAGCCGCAGGTGCGAAAGTGCCCTTGGACGCAGCTAACAATGATTTGTCGGACAAAGCCTCTTTGCAAAATGGTGCAAAGTTGTTCATGAACTACTGTTTCGGCTGTCATGCAACGCAATACCAGCGCTATGAGCGCATTGCTAATGATTTGGATATTCCGAACAACTTGATGATGGAAAATCTGGTGTTTGATGAAAACGCCAAAATTGGTGACCTTGTCAAGAATGCCATCGCAACGGACGACGCAGCGACGTTCTTTGGTGCGCCAGCACCAGACCTTACGCTCGTCGCGCGTGTTCGTGGCACAGATTGGGTTTACACCTATCTACGTTCGTTCTACGCAGACCCTTCTCGCCCGTTTGGTGTGAACAACGTTGTTTTCCCAAGCGTAGGTATGCCGCACGTACTTGAAGAGCTTCAGGGCACGCCTGTGAAGCAATACAAGTCAGTGATGATTGATGGTGAGATGGTTGACGAGTTTGTTGGCATTGAATCGTTGGGCAATGGCGAACTGAGTCCTGACGAGTTTGATGAAGCTGTTCGTGATTTGGTTAACTTCCTAGAGTATTCCGGTGAGCCAAACAAGCTTGAACGTCAGCAAATGGGGTATTGGGTAATTGGTTTCTTGTTGATTTTCCTAGTATTGACCATTTTCCTTAAGAAAGAATATTGGCGTGACGTACACTGATCGGTTAATCTAGTGAGTTGCTGATCCACAATGGGGGCATGAGCTCCCATTGTTTTTTCTAATGATGAAATATTCTGGAGGGGTTAATGGCTGTTGCTGCCAATAAACGCTCGGTGATGACGTTGTATTCTGACGCATCAGACATGTATAGCCATCAGGTGCGCATCGTTCTTGCTGAGAAAGGTGTTACCTACGAGATTGAGCTTGTTGATCCAAATAACCTACCAGAGGATTTACTAGACCTGAATCCATACAATTCGGTTCCTACTCTGGTTGACCGTGAATTGGCGTTGTATAACGCGAATATCATCATGGAATACTTAGATGAGCGTTTTCCGCATCCACCGTTGATGCCTGTTTACCCGGTTGCTCGTGGTAACAGCCGTTTGATGATGTACCGCATTGAGCGTAACTGGTACACCTTGGTTGAGAAAATCGAAAAAGGGAACGCTGAAGAAGCAGATAAAGCACGTCGTCAACTACGTGAAGAACTGCTGGCACTTGCTCCCGTATTCGCGGAATACCCATTCTTCATGAGTGAAGAATTTAGCTTGGTAGATTGCTACCTTGCACCACTGCTATGGCGTTTGCCTGTTATGGGTATTGAGCTAAGCGGTCCAGGTGCAAAAGAAGTGAAAACGTACATGGCACGTGTTTTCGAACGAGATTCGTTTTTAGCTTCATTGACCGAAGCAGAACGCGAGATGCGTCTAGCTGGTCAGTAATGAGCGAAGAAAACCTTAAGCCAAGACGTCCGTATTTATTGCGGGCGTTTTACGACTGGCTTCTTGATAACGATTTGACGCCACACTTGGTGGTCGATGTAACCCTACCGTACGTGAATGTTCCTATGGAATATGTTCAGGACGGTCAGATTGTATTGAATATTGCACCACGTGCAGTGGGCAACATTGAGCTCGGCAACAACGACGTGACCTTTAATGCACGTTTTGGTGGCCGACCAATGCAAGTCAACGTACCTATGTACGCTGTACTCGCAATTTACGCCCGTGAAAACGGTGCTGGCACCATGTTTGACCCAGAGCCTGCTTACCAAGCAGAGTTGGCGAATGTGGATGCGATTATTGAGTCTCGCGAAACTTCTGAGCCTGAAAGCTACACATCAACATGTAGTGAAAGCCAAGATAAGACCCTAGACGAAGAACCGCCAAGGCCAAGACCGACGCTAACAATCGTTAAATAAAAAAAGCAGCCAACTGGCTGCTTTTTTTATACGCTCAATGTTTCCATTGTGCACATTGCGTAGAGAGATTACTCCGCGGCTGCAGGCGACTCGCTAGGCTCGTAATATTGAAAGCCTTTGATGACCTGCTTTACGCCGCTAAGGTTACGCGTGATTTCGGTGGCTTCATTACCTTGCTCACGTGTGACGTACCCGAGCAGGAAGACTTCTCCGTCTTCCGTGATGACTTTGACGCTCACGTCTCGCAGCTTCTTGCTACCAATCAGTGCAGATTTCACTTTCGTGGTTAGCCATGTGTCTTTACTCACATCGGCCAGAGACAGTGGCTCTTTGATGCGGATTTGATCGTAAACCGTTTCCACGCCTTCAAGCTCGCGTACTTTACTGACGAGAGATTGCTTGAGTTCGTTACTCGATGCCTGCCCAACAAGCAATATCCTGCCGTCGTAGCTCGCGGCATTGATGCGTGTGCTTCCTTGGTAAGGCGCTTTATTGGCAATGCCTGCTACTTCCATTGAAAGCTGTGTGTCCGTCCATTCTGTTTTTGCACTGCGCGTGTCTTGTTCATACACGACTGAACAGGCATTGAGCGCCAACACACCTGTTAAAAAAAGCGCCTTCTTGAGCATCACAACTCTCCTAAATCAATATTCACCGTGTGTTGGGAAAAGATTCTGATCGATAAGGTCACACAGAGTGTGAAGTGTCACAAGGTGCACTTCTTGGATACGAGCTGTGCGCTGCGATGGAATACGGATTTCAACGTCTTGCTCGCCGAGAAGTCCTGCCATTTCACCGCCATCTTTACCAGTAAAGGCCACAATCGCCATATCGCGGGTTACGGCTGCTTCCATGGCCTTGATAATGTCTTTGCTGTTACCGCTGGTTGAAATGGCGAGCAACACATCACCGCCTTGACCGAAAGCGCGTACTTGCTTTGAGAACACTTCGTCATGGTGGTAATCATTTGCTACTGCAGTCAGGGTTACTGTATCTGCGGTAAGTGCGAGTGCGGGAAGGCTAGGGCGTTCCGTTTCGAAGCGGTTCAATAAGCACGAGGCAAAATGCTGAGCATTGGCTGCAGAGCCGCCGTTACCACAACACAGGATTTTGTTGCCGTTCAGTAAGCACTGTACCAGCACCATCGCCGCTTTGGATATTTGCTCTGGCAGCGCTTCTGCTGCTGCGATTTGTGTTTGAATGCTTTCGGTGAAGCTTTCTTTAATGCTCTCTAGCATTGACTACCCTTCGGTTAAAATGTTTCTTATCCAGTTTACAGCGTTTACACCGCCGTCAAAAGTCACGGCATCAAATCTAAATTCTGTGCTGGTCGCAGATAACCCCTTATTCGAGAGCCAAAGGTAGGCTGCACGCAACAAGCGTTGTTGTTTTTGAGGAGAGATGGCCGCAGCGGCACCGCCGAATGACGATTGCTTTCGAAACTTTACTTCGACGAAAACAATGCAAGCGCCGTCTCGCATGATGAGGTCGAGCTCACCTTGTTTGAAGCGCGCATTGCTGCCTAAGTGGGTTAAACCGTGCCGCTGTAGATAGCGGCACGCTTCTTTTTCAAAGAGATCGCCAGTTTGTTTCTTATTTAACAGAAACAATACCTTGGTCTCCAAACATCGCCCAAGAGACCGTACGGTTCACCGTGCACTGCTCGCCTAACGATAGTTCACCAGACTGACCTTCGAAACGGTATTCTGGCAGCGCCTGCATTTGAGGCAGTGCTTCAATCAGGGAATACGCATCCATGCCCAGTGCGTAAAGTCGTGTCATACCGTTATCGAGACCAGGCCAAAGCTGATGGAAACGCGCAGCAGCTGGGTGGTTGTTTTCGACCAACAGAGGGACATCACTGAATTCGATGCCACGTAGTTCACCCACTTCACCGACACCGTTAATACGGTTGTTACTGCGAGAGCTCGCGTAAAGCTTAGGTGGTTGTACATCTGGGTTGATCGCCACTTCAATGAACGGCTTCAACAGGGTCAGCTCACCGGCATTCGCAACCAGGTAAACCGCATCAATATCACGACGGCTACGTTGCTCAGCTTCCATATCCAAACCAAGGATTTGGTTCATTTGCTGAATACGGCCTTGGCTCTCTGTTAAGCCAAAGACACGTTGTACCGTTTTTTGCATCGCCGCACGGTTCTTGAAGAACTCGGTTTCCGCTTTTTCGCCCGTTTCTTCTTCCCACTCTTTTGAGAAGGCGTCGCTGACACGTTTACCGAATCCATTGTTTGGTGCAATCACAAGCGGGAACTTGTGGTTATTTTGCGCAATATGAAGGGCGGCTTGTTCTGCTTCTTGTTCTGGCGAGAGCGTGAAGAAACACGTGCTACCCATCGACGATTCATCTTTCGGGATGTTAAGTGCGAGTGTCGGTAGTGTGTTTTGGCTGGCGCTTAAAAACGCGTCCACTTTGTTTTTTTGGAGCGGGCCAATGACGAACTGAATGCCATCAGCTTGCATTTGCGCAACGATGTCAGTCATTGACTGGCCATTGGTGTCATAAAACATCACAGAAGGCTGAGACACGCCAGATTCATCATCGAGCAGACCTTGCACAAACCCATTTCGAATGGCTTCACCTTGAGCTGCAAATTTCGCGCTTAATGGTAAAAGGACACCAATGCGGTCAGGACGAACGATTTCCATCGCTTGCAGTGTTTCAAGGTTTGTTGGCAAATAGGTATTGGCAGGGTGGCCTGGGTTTGCGGCTAACCAGTTATTCAGCGCCTCTTGTTGGAGGGCGGGGTTACCTGCATGTTGGCGCAGTAAAGTGACAAGCGCTACCCAACCATTCAATGTTTGATTGCCACTGGTAGACAGTGCATTCAATTGGGTCGATGGCATTTTAACCAGCAAGTCCCATACACGATCCCAGTTTTGTTGTTTGTCGAAACTGTCCGTCAGGTAAGGCGACGCTTCGGTGTACGAGAGCACCGCACCGGAAAGATTACCGACTTGTTCGTACAGTTCACCCTTTAATTGGTAATAACGCTGATATTGAAGCGTAGGTAATTGCCAATTGGGTAAAAAGTTCAAACTGTCGACTGCCGCTTGTGGTTGCTCTTTTTGTTGAAGCAACACGGCACGGTTTAGCTGCCATTCTGACAGTTGCACTGGTGTGAGTGGCAGTTTTGCCAAACGACCAATCAAAACATCCGCTTGCGCGAATTTTTTTTCTACAATTAATGCTTTTAATGCCAGTAAATACCAATCTGCTTTCTCTTCGCCAGCAGAGGTTTCGGCTTTCAATAAGTAGAACGTTGACGACTCAAGCGCAGGAGCCGTGATGTCATACTGAGGCTCCTTAGGAGCGGGGGGAGTGGTCACACACGCCGAAAGCGCCAATGCTAGGGCGATTGGAGAGATAACTCGTGATACACTTTTGCACTTATGGGTTATTTTACGCATGAACATCTTCTGTCCGTAACTTGTTGCCCTCTATATTAATCGCCGAAGGGTTGTGAAACAAATGACTGATGAAACTTCAACCATGGTTGACGTCTCAACTTTATATATCGTGCCGACACCGATCGGAAACCTGGGAGATATCACCCAGCGTGCATTATCAATTTTGCAGCAAGTTGACATCATCGCTGCCGAGGATACCCGTCATACAGGAAGACTACTGTCGCATTTTGGTATCACGACCCGAACTTTTGCGCTGCATGACCATAACGAGCAGCAAAAAGCAGACATCTTGATCGAAAAGTTAGTCTCTGGACAAACTATTGCGCTGGTTTCTGATGCGGGCACGCCGCTGATCTCTGATCCAGGTTACCACTTAGTTACGCGTTGTCGTCAGGCTGGTGTAAAAGTTGTGCCCTTGCCAGGACCTTGTGCGGTGATCACTGCACTGAGTGCATCAGGATTGCCATCAGCTCGTTTTAGCTTTGAAGGCTTTTTGCCGCCAAAGAGCAAAGGACGTCGTGATCGCTTTACCGAAGTCGCGCAAGACCCACGCACCATGATTTTCTACGAATCACCACACCGTATTACCGACACGCTAGATGACATGCTCGCCGTGTTGGGTGCCGAGCGTATGGTGGTGTTGGCGCGTGAGTTGACGAAAACGTACGAAACCATTCATGGTGCGCCGCTGGGTGAGCTCATTGAGTGGCTTGGCGAAGACAGCAACCGCATTCGCGGTGAAATGGTGCTATTGATTGCGGGTCACCGTGCAGAGAAAGACGATTTGCCGGTTGAAGCGACGAATGCCGTTGCATTGATTGCGAAAGAGTTGCCATTGAAAAAAGCCGCTGCAATTGCCGCTGAGCTGTATAGCGTAAAGAAAAATGCCCTCTATAAGTGGGGATTGGACAATCTAGAGTAATAAGTCGCGTGAAACGCTAGATTACTGGTGGTGAGTTCTATATAATCCGCCGCCTGAGTTGGCCGGGTAACCGCTGCTTTGTTGATGTCCCTTGGGAGACTGACAGAGGGGAGGAAAGTCCGGGCTCCAAAGGGCAGGGTGCCAGGTAACGCCTGGGGGGCGCGAGCCTACGACCAGTGCAACAGAGAGCAAACCGCCGATGGCCTTCGGGCACAGGTAAGGGTGAAAGGGTGCGGTAAGAGCGCACCGCGCGACTGGCAACAGTTCGTGGCACGGTAAACTCCACCCGGAGCAAGACCAAATAGGTCCTCATTGGCGCGGCCCGCGTTGAGGACGGGTAGGTTGCTGGAGCCTGTGAGCGATTGCAGGCCTAGACGAATGGTTACCACCGTTTACGGTACAGAACCCGGCTTATAGGCCAACTCACATCATACCCAGAAGGCGAGCATTAGCTCGCCTTCTTTCGTTTTATTGACCATCAAATTCGACAATTCGCCATCTGGAATATCATGCGGTTAAAAAGTGAGCAGTATTTTCTGGTGCTCAAGCTGTTGAATTCGCGACGCGATCGCTGCGCATTTCGCAGTATTGCGCTGTTCGCCTGCTTGACTTTCTTTTTGCCTGATACGTACACTTCTAGTGGGAAATTGTGGAATAAAGTGGGATATTCTGGTGTGAAAGGGATTCAAACTGCATGTTAAGGGGCGTATCCGCCATTTCACTTGACGCGAAAGGTCGAGTGGCATTGCCAAAACGTTATCGAGAAGAACTCGATGCGCTGTGCGATGGCGTGTTTGTTTGCACCATAGACCATCAGCTTCCCTGTTTGTTGCTATACCCTTTGCCTGAATGGGAGCGCATTGAAGCGAAGCTTGCGCGCTTATCGAGCTTAAACCCTGCAGAGCGACGTCTTCAACGTTTGTTGCTTGGTCATGCCTTCGAATGTGAGATGGATGGTCAGGGGCGCATTTTGATCGCGCCAACGTTGCGTGATTACGCTGGGTTAGACAGTAAAGCGATGCTCGTAGGACAGCTCAATAAGTTTGAGCTGTGGAATAACGAGAAGTGGCAGCAGCAAATCGATAACGATATTCAACTTCAAGCCGATTCAGCAGAGGCGTTGAGTGATAGACTCAACGCACTTTCGCTTTAGGTAATCAAAATTATGTCAGAGCAGTTTTCACACATTTCCGTCCTTCTCCATGAATCCATTGATGGTTTGGCGATCAAACCCGATGGCATTTATGTCGATGGTACATTTGGCCGTGGTGGTCATAGTCGCCAAATTTTGTCTCGCCTAGGCGAAAACGGCCGTCTTTACGGCATCGACCGCGATCCTCAAGCCATTGCTGAGGCGGCAACGATCGAGGACCCGCGTTTTAGCATCATTCATGGGCCTTTTTCTGGCATTCAACAATACATTGAAGAGCGCGGCCTCAGCGGTCAGATCGACGGCGTATTGTTGGATCTGGGCGTGTCTTCTCCGCAGTTGGATGATCCTGAGCGTGGTTTTAGCTTCATGCGTGACGGCCCGCTGGATATGCGTATGGATCCAACATCAGGTGTTTCTGCCGCGCAATGGCTTCAAGAAGCCGATGCGGATGACATTTCTTGGGTTTTGAAAGTCTTTGGTGAGGAACGTTTTGCGAAACGCATAGCGCGCGCCATTGTTGCCCATCGTGAAGACGAAGAAAAAGAGCCCATTACGCGCACGTTGCAGTTAGCAAATTTGATTGCGAATGCAGCGCCGTCTCGTGACAGAAAGAAACACCCAGCAACGCGCAGCTTCCAAGCCATTCGTATTTACATCAACAGTGAGTTGGATGAGATCGAAACGGCACTGCAAGGCGCACTGAATGTGCTTGCACCGGAAGGGCGTTTGTCCGTGATCAGTTTCCACTCGTTGGAAGATCGCTTAGTGAAGCGTTTCATTCGCAAACAAAGTAAAGGACCAGATGTGCCACACGGTGTGCCACTGACTGAAGTACAGATCCGCGCCTTGGGTCGTGCTGCTATGAAGCCAGTCGGCAAAGCCTTGAAGCCTTCTGATACCGAAGTATCTGATAACACGCGTTCACGCAGCTCCGTGCTTCGTGTCGCTGAGAAGCTTGGTGACTAATGTCGTCTAATCCGGGACTGACAAAACAAATAGCGTATGACCTTATCACTGTGGGTAAGGTCCCATTGATTTTGTTCGTCCTGGTGTTGCTCTCGGCACTGGGAGTGGTTTACACCACACAGCAAACGCGTTCAGTGATTGCAAGCAATGACCAATTGCTCATGGAGCGGGAACGTCTTGAGGTTGAGTGGCGAAATCAGCTTCTTGAAGAGCATGCTCTATCAGAACACAGTCGCGTCGAAGGTATGGCGCGACAGGATCAGGAGATGATTCGTCCTGACAGCAAGCGCGAAATCATAGTGAGCCAATAAGTGTTTAAGGGAAAAAAGAAAGCCGGTAATCAGCGAGCCAAGAAGCAAGCGCCAACCTTTATTAAGTGGCGTTTCGTGACGGTTTGTTTCTGTATTTCCTTAGCCCTGATGGCCCTCATTGCTCGCGCAGCCTATATTCAAGTTATCGAACCAGACCGCCTTCGTTACGAAGGCGATTTGCGTTCTGTACGTGTCAAAGCCATGCCGTCAGCACGTGGCATGATCACCGACAGAAACGACGAGTCTTTAGCGGTCAGTGTGCCTGTTCAAGCGGTGTACGCCGATCCTGCCACCATCTTCAAAAATGATAAACTGCAAGACAAGCCGCGCTGGTATGCGTTGGCGGATGTGCTAGGTATCGACCGACAAGAGATGCTTGAACGCATCGAAAGAAACAAAACCAAACGCTTTATCTACCTTCAACGCCAAGTTGGGCCTGCGATGTCGTCTTACATCAAAGGGTTGAAACTGGCGGGCATTGGCATGAAAGACGAATCTCGCCGTTTTTATCCTGCGGGGGAAGTCAGTGCTCACCTTGTGGGCGTAACAGGAATTGATGGCCGCGGCCTTGAAGGCATTGAGCGCGGGTATGATGGCTGGTTGAGTGGCGAGCCTGGCCGTCGTACCGTGCGCAAAGACAGATACGGCCGGGTGGTGGAAAACATCTCCCTCGAAGCAAGAGAGGAAGGTAAGCCGCTGCAGTTGAGTATTGATCAGCGTTTGCAGGCAATTTCTTATCGTGCCATCAAACAAGCCGTGGCGGACTATCGCGCGACCTCGGGGTCGTTGGTGATGGTTGATGTACGCACGGGTGAAGTATTGGCCATGGTCAACGCTCCTTCCTATAACCCGAACAATCGCGCCGATCTTAAAAGCTTCAAAATGCGTAACCGTGCGATTACCGACGTGTTTGAGCCAGGTTCAACCATCAAGCCTTTGGTTGTGCTAGCAGCATTGGAAAACGGTGTCGCAGACGAAAGCACGGTGATTGATACAGGTAATGGCGTGATGTCGATTGGCGGCGCGAAAGTGCGTGACGTATCGAAAGCAGGTAAAGCCAACCTTCGCAAAATTCTTCAAAAATCCAGCAACATCGGTGTGAGTAAATTGTCGCTCTCTATGCCTGTCGAAGCCTTGTTGGGTCTTTACAGTAGTTTTGGTATCGGTGATGCGACAGGTGTCAATCTGGTCGGGGAATCCCTAGGCCTGTATCCTTCTCGCCGTCGCTGGTCGGACTTCGAGCGCGCAACCTTATCATTTGGCTACGGATTGTCGATCACGCCAGCACAATTGGCGCGTGCTTACGCGGTGCTGGGAGGCCTTGGTGTGAATCGTCCGTTGTCGATTTTGAAAACCGAAGCCATCGTGCCGGGTAAGCAAGTGGCCTCGCGTGAAAACACACGTAAAGTCATCGACATGTTGGAAGCGGTCACGCAAGAAGGCGGCAGTGCCCGCCGTGCTGCTGTTGATGGCTACCGTGTCGGTGCGAAAACCGGTACAGCGAAAGTGGCCGTAGCGGGCGGTTACGGCGATGAGTACATCGGATACACCGCAGGCATTGCGCCAATCAGCGATCCTCGGATTGCGCTGGTGGTGGTGATCAATGAACCTCAGGGTGACAAATATTACGGCGGTCAAGTGGCAGCGCCTGTGTTCTCTGAGGTCATGAAAAGTGCATTACAAATTCTAAATATCGCGCCAGACGCGAAACAACCTTCGTTACAACTTGCACATACGGACAGGCAGAACTGATGCCGAATACGAGTTTCAAAGAATTGTTAGCGCCTTGGTTTGATGGCGCGCCGGAGCAACACATCACTGGCCTTGCGCTGGACAATCGTCAGATCCAGCAAGGTGATGTTTTTATCGCGGTTCAAGGCCATAGCCTTGATGCGCGACGTTTTATTGCCGACTCGATCCGCGCCGGTGCGGTCGCTGTTATTTCGGATGACGGCGATACCGCTGGGCAATTTGGTCTCACCCTGCACGATAACGTACCTGTGGTTGCCTTCCCTCACCTTAAATCAACACTTTCAGACATTGCCGCTCGCTTCTATCAAGCGCCAAGTAAAGGCATGACCACCATTGGTGTTACAGGGACGAACGGTAAAACTACCGTGAGCCAGCTTATCGCGCAGTGGATAGACCTCATGCAGGGTCGCGCTGCGGTCATGGGAACGACGGGTAATGGATTTCTTGATGCATTAGAGCCTGCTCTGAATACCACGGGCAGCGCCGTTGATATACAGCAGCAACTCGCCGCCTTTAAGGTTGCAGGAGCCACCCATGTTGCCATGGAAGTGTCGTCACACGGTTTGATTCAAGACCGCGTGAAAGCCGTTGATTTTGATGCGGCTATCTTCACTAACCTTAGTCGCGACCACCTTGATTACCACGGCACCATGGAAGCGTACGCAGAAGCAAAATTGCGTTTGTTTACCCACTACGGTTCGCCAGTGTCTGTGATCAATGCGGATGATGACGTCGGTGCACAGTGGTTAGGCTCTATGCCTGAAGCCATTGCTGTTTCTATGTCTGAAGAAGGTGTGGTTGCGCATCAAGGCCGTAAGTTATGGCTAACCGCCGTGAGCTACGCGACCAGCGGCGTCACCATCGCTTTTTCATCCGACTGGGGGGACGGTGAATTTACCGCGCCGCTGGTGGGCGAATTTAACGTCATGAATTTACTGTTGAGCCTGACAACCTTGTTAGGGCTTGGCTACGACAAATCTGAACTTCTTGCCGTTGCACCGCAACTTCAAGCCGTTATCGGACGCATGGAAGTTTTTCATCGCGCTGACAAACCTATGCTTGTTGTTGATTATGCTCACACGCCCGACGCCCTTGATAAAGCGCTTACCGCGTTGCGTCGTCATTGCGAAGGCGCGTTGTGGTGCATTTTCGGTTGTGGTGGCGATCGCGATACGGGTAAACGCCCAATGATGGCGAGTATCGCTGAAACGCTCGCAGACAAAGCGATTCTTACTGACGACAATCCCCGCTCTGAATCTCCTGAAATCATCGTGTCAGACATGCTCGCGGGTATGACCGCGCCTGATAACGCGATTGTGTTGCATGACCGCGCAGACGCTTGTCGTTATGCCTTTGAGCATGCAGCGTCTAACGACGTGATTCTGTTGGCAGGTAAAGGGCATGAGGATTATCAAGTATTGGCATCGGGCACCATTGATTATTCAGACAGAGACACAGTGCGAATGTTGTTGGAGGGAGAGCAATGATCCCCGTTTCGCTCACGTCATTGAAAGACGTATTAAACGCAGAACTTATCAATATCAACACCGATGATGTGGTGATTGATGCTGTATCGACAGATACACGAACACTCGGTCAAGGTGCGCTGTTTGTCGCCCTCGTCGGCGAGCGTTTTGACGCGCATGATTTTGTTGGAACCGCGAAAGACAACGGCGCGTCTGCGCTTCTCGTTTCAAAAGCGGTGGATTGCGATTTGCCGCAACTTATTGTTGCTGACACGACATTGGCATTGGGACAACTCGGTGCTTGGGTGAAAACACAATGTGATGTGAAAACCATCGCACTGACAGGCAGTTGCGGTAAAACCACGGTGAAAGAGATGTTGGCCGCGATTTTGTCGCAAAAGGGTCAAACGCTCTATACCTCGGGCAACTTCAACAACGATATTGGCGTCCCGCTTACGTTGTTGCGCCTGCAACCGTCAGATGACTTTGCCGTGATTGAACTGGGGGCGAATCACATTGGTGAAATCGCCTATACCACCCAATTGGTCAAGCCGGATATCGCACTGGTGACGAACCTTGCCGCTGCGCATTTAGAAGGTTTTGGCTCACTGGATGGCGTAGCAAAAGCCAAAGGCGAGATTTTTGAAGGCCTTGCCGATGAGGCATTAGCGATAGTGAACCTCGACAGCAATGGTGGGCCGCGTTGGGATGCGGTGCTAGAAAGTAAGCAGTTACTGACCATGACGGTATCAGACAAAGTGGCCGATTATCGCGCCATGAACATTCAACCTGCAGACGGTGGATGTTTTCAGTTTGATTTAGTGACACCAGCGGGAACTTTCCCGATTGTGCTGAGCTTGCCGGGTGAACATAACGTGGCCAACGCGGTATTGGCAGCCATGGCTGCGCTGAATATTGATGGTGTCACTATGGTCGAAGTGACAAAAGGGTTGGCGTCTGTCGCGCCCGTTAAAGGCCGCGGTGCGATTAGCTTCCCTCGTGAAGGTCTCCGTCTTATCGACGACAGCTACAACGCGAGTTTGGCTGCGATGAAAGCGGCGGTTGATATGCTCGACAGTTTTGATGGCGACAAGGTCATCGTCTTGGCTGATATGGGCGAGATGGGGGAGCATTCCGATGCGGTGCACCTTGAGGTTGCTGAGCACCTTAGCCAATCAAGTATCCAGACCGTGATTACATTCGGGCCAGCCAGTGCTGTGATCAGCGAGCGTTGTGGTGGTCAGCATTTTGAAAACAAAGACGCGCTGATTGCGCACGTAGTAGAACTCATGAATACAAAACACGAAGTTTCTGTGCTGGTAAAAGGCGCCAATGGAATGAAAATGTCTCAAGTAGTGGCAGCAATTGAGGAGGCCGCAACATGCTAGTTTGGCTATCGGACCTTCTTGAAAACTATGTGCCGTTTTTCCGTCTATTCGATTACCTAACGTTCCGCGCGATCGTCAGTGTGCTTACCGCATTGGTGATTTCGTTGTGGATGGGGCCTCGCATGATTGCCCGTTTGCAGATGTTGCAAATCGGTCAGGTGGTGCGTAACGAAGGACCTGAATCGCACTTCAGCAAGCGTGGTACACCAACCATGGGCGGTATCATGATTTTGACCGCCATTGCGGTAACAGTGCTGTTGTGGGCAGATCTGAGCAACCCCTATGTGTGGGCCGTGCTTGTTGTGACCTTGGGGTATGGTGCCATCGGCTTTATGGATGATTACCGTAAAGTGGTGCGTAAAAATACCGATGGTCTGGTCGCGCGTTGGAAGTTCTTTTGGCAATCCGCCATTGCGTTAGTGGTTGCCTTTGCGCTGTATGTGCACGGCCAAGATACCGCCGCCACGCAGCTCGTTGTGCCTTTCTTCAAAGATGTGATGCCTCAGCTCGGCTTGTTCTACATCGTCTTTACCTATTTCGTGATTGTGGGCACCAGTAATGCGGTTAACTTAACCGATGGCCTTGATGGCTTGGCAATCATGCCAACGGTCATGGTGGCGAGCGGCTTTGCCTTTATTGCGTGGGCAACGGGTAACGTTAACTTTGCAGAATACCTGCATATCCCATACATCAAAGATGCCAGTGAACTGGTAGTGGTGTGTGCCGCGATTGTTGGCGCAGGCCTCGGCTTCTTGTGGTTCAACACTTACCCTGCGCAAGTCTTCATGGGTGATGTGGGTTCACTCGCATTGGGTGGCGCGCTTGGCACCATCGCAGTGTTGGTTCGCCAAGAGTTCTTGCTCGTTATCATGGGCGGCGTATTCGTGATGGAAACACTTTCCGTTATCTTGCAGGTAGGTTCATTTAAGCTGCGTGGTCAGCGCATTTTCCGCATGGCACCTATCCATCACCACTATGAATTGAAAGGCTGGCCTGAGCCGCGCGTGATCGTGCGTTTCTGGATCATTACTTTGATGCTGGTTCTTGTTGGACTGGCGACGTTGAAGGTACGTTAATCCATGGCAGACACCGCGAAAAAACAGATTGTGGTGATAGGGCTCGGTATGACCGGGCTTTCTGTCGTGAATCATCTGCTGCGCAAAGGTGGCGATGTCGATATCAAGGTGATTGATACCCGTGCGACACCACCAGGCGCAGAGCAACTGCCTTCCAGTGTTGCGTTGCACGCTGGTGGCTGGAACATGGATTGGTTATTAAATGCCGACCAAATTGTTGCAAGCCCGGGTATTGCGCTCGCGACCCCTGAGCTTCAAGACGCCGCAGCACAAGGCATTGAAATCGTCGGTGACATTGAACTGTTCGCCCGTGATGTATCTGTACCTGTGATTGGTATTACTGGCTCAAACGGCAAAAGCACCGTGACCAGCCTTGTTGGCGAAATGGCAAAAGCAGCCAGCGTGAATGTCGGTGTCGGTGGCAACATCGGTTTTGCTGCGTTAGATATGTTGGCGAATGATCACGCACTGTATGTGCTTGAACTGTCGAGCTTCCAGCTTGAAACCACGTCATCGCTCGACTTGGCGTCTGCTGTGTTCTTGAATCTGTCTGAAGATCATATGGACAGGTACACAGGCATGGACGATTACCTTGATGCCAAGCTTCGTATTTATGACCAAGCGCGCTTAGCGGTATGGAATCAAGACGATGTGCAAACCAAGCCGTTGTCTCATGAGGAGGTAACTAGTTTTGGATTTTCTGATGGTGAGTACACGCTAACGTTGCGCGAGGGACAAGAGTGGCTCACGGCGAAAGGCGAGACAGTCATGCCTGTCTCTGACATTGCCCTCGTGGGTCGACACAATGTGGCGAACTGCTTATCTGCAATGGCGCTTGCTGACTCCGTAGGTATTGACCGTCAAGCGCAATGCCAAGCAATGCGCGAATATCGTGGGTTAGCTCACCGTTGCCAACAAGTGTTGGAACAAGATGGCGTTCTTTGGGTCAATGACTCTAAAGCAACCAACCCAGCAAGCACATTGGCGGCGTTGGATGGTCTGCAATTGGCGGGTCGTTTGCATCTGTTGGTCGGTGGCGATGGCAAAGGCGCGGATTTTTCTTCGCTAAAACCCGTGCTGAATACGTTGAACGTGACTTTGTATTGCTATGGTCGAGATGGTCAGGCATTTGCGGCACTTGTTGATACGCCAGTAGTGACGGAAACCCTGCAAGCGGCGATGGACATCGCGGCGCGCGATGCGAGAGCGGGCGACATGGTGTTGCTATCGCCAGCCTGTGCGAGCTTCGATCAATTTACAAACTTTATGGTGCGAGGCGATACCTTCGCAGCCTATGCAAAAGAGATTGCTGGGAGCAAGATGTCAGGATGATGAGCATGAAGTGGGAAGACAAAAATGTCTGGCGGTGGCTGTCTCAGTCTTCGCCTACCGCTTTGTATGATAGGCAAATTGTCTGGCTCTCGTTTGGCCTGATGCTGGTGGGCTTGATCATGGTGACTTCTGCGTCGATCCCTGTTTCAAGCCGTTTGGTTGATCAACCGTTTTACTTCGCGATTCGCCAAGGTGTTTACCTTATAGGTGCCTTGGTACTTGCCGCGGTTGCGTTGCAAATACCGCTCGCAAGGTGGCAACAGCTTAGTGTGCCTATGTTGCTCATCTCCTTGTTCTTGCTGGTAGCGGTATTGGGTATAGGGCGGTCAGTTAACGGAGCCATGCGCTGGCTGCCGTTGGGGGTGATAAACCTTCAACCCGCAGAAGTGGCGAAGCTCTCGCTATTTTTGTTTATCGCTGGCTACTTGGTTCGTCGGCATGGCGAGGTACGTGAAAGCGTATATGGCTTCTTGAAGCCTCTTGCGGTGCTGATCATTATCGCAGTGCTCTTATTGGCTCAGCCTGATTTGGGTTCTGTGGTCGTGATGTTTGTGACCACGATAGGCATGTTGTTCATTGCGGGTGCAAAGCTGTGGCAGTTTGGTGTGCTTTTGTTCTCAGGGCTTGGCCTTGTTGGGCTGTTGATCGTTGCCGAACCCTATCGTGTTCGGCGTGTGACGTCTTTCCTTGACCCATGGCAAGACCCGTTTGGTAGTGGTTACCAACTTACCCAGTCTTTGATGGCGTTTGGTCGCGGAGATTGGTGGGGGCAGGGACTGGGTAACTCCATCCAGAAATTGGAATATTTACCCGAGGCACACACCGACTTCGTGGTGGCTGTGCTCGCAGAAGAACTTGGTTTGGTGGGTGTCACCATCGTGTTATTGATGGTGTTTGCGCTTGTTTTCCGTGCGTTGTTTATCGGAAAGCGATGCCTTGAAGCAAACCAACTGTTTGGTGGGTTCCTTGCGTTTGGTATTGGCATTTGGTTTGCATTCCAAGCCTTGGTTAACGTTGGCGCAGCCGCTGGGATCATGCCAACCAAAGGTTTGACGTTACCGCTGGTCAGTTACGGCGGTTCCAGTTTATTTATTATGTCTACGGCGGTGGCCTTGCTGTTGCGAATCGACCACGAATATCGGTTGGAAGCGTCTCAGGCACACCAACGAATAGTGACCCATGAAAAAAGAAAACGAACAAAAGCATAAACGATTATTGGTGATGGCTGGTGGTACTGGCGGTCACGTTTTTCCTGGGCTTGCGGTTGCCAATGAGCTTCAACAAGAAGGTTGGGAAATCCGTTGGTTAGGTACGGCAGACAGAATGGAAGCCGATTTGGTGCCAAAACATGGCATTGAGATCGACTTTATTGAAGTAAAGGGGCTGCGTGGTGCGGGGTTTGCGCGTAAACTTCTCGCCCCCTGGATGGTGCTCAATGCGGTGTTTCAAGCCAAAAAGCACATCAAACACTGGCAACCGAATGCGGTGTTAGGCATGGGTGGCTATGTCAGTGGCCCCGGTGGTCTTGCGGCATGGTTGAATGGCATTCCTGTGGTGCTGCATGAGCAAAATGCCGTGGCAGGATTAACCAATAAATGGCTAGCAAAAATCGCTCGGCGTGTGTTGCAGGCTTTCCCTGGTGCGTTTCCAAACCAAGAAGTGGTTGGGAACCCAGTGCGAAAGGACGTGTGTGCATTGCCAGCGCCTTCTGAAAAGCACCATGAAGACGGTGCGCCACTGAAGGTGTTAGTGATGGGAGGCAGCCAAGGGGCGCGCATTCTCAATCACACAGTGCCAGAGGCATTAGCTCGCGTGACAAGAGATGTCGTGGTTCGCCACCAAGCGGGTAAAGGCAGCCAAGCGGATACCGCAGAACGTTACGCGAATGCCAACGTCGGCAACGCTGATGTGACCGAATTTATCGATGATGTCGCAGAAGCCTATGGCTGGGCAGACATCATCATTTGCCGCTCTGGTGCGCTGACTGTGTCAGAAGTCGCAGCGGCAGGCGTAGCCGCGATTTTTGTGCCGTTTTTACACAAAGATCGCCAACAGGCATTAAACGCAGAACATTTGGTGAGTAACGGAGCGGCCATCATGATGGAGCAACCCGATCTTACCGCTGAGAAACTGGCGGAAACGCTGGAAACATTAGAATTTAGTACCTTGATGACGATGGCTGAAGCGGCAAAAAGCGCGGCCATTACGGATGCAGCAACGCGTGTTGCTACCGTCATCAAAGACGTAGCGAATTAAGAGAACAAAGTGATGGGCAAGTTTGATAGTCATCAGCTAGAAAAAATCAGAACCATGGTGCCGGAGATGCGCCGTGTAAACCGTATTCACTTTGTTGGTATCGGCGGTGCAGGCATGTGCGGCATTGCAGAAGTTCTGCTCAATGAAGGTTATGAAATCACAGGTTCAGATCTTTCTGAAAATGTGGTGACACAGCGTTTGGAAAGCAAAGGTGCAAACGTCTTTTTCGGTCACGCAGAATCAAACGTAGACGGCGCGAGCGTGGTGGTGGTGTCTACTGCTATCAAACAAGACAACCCGGAATTGGTTGCAGCGAAAGCGGCGCGTATTCCTGTGGTTCGCCGAGCAGAGATGTTGGCTGAGTTGATGCGCTACCGTCACGGTATTGCGGTTGCGGGTACGCACGGCAAAACCACGACAACGGCACTGACCACACTGATCTATCAAGAGGCAGGTCTGGATCCAACGTTCGTTAACGGCGGTTTGGTGAAAAGTGCGGGCACAAATGCACGATTAGGGTGCAGCCGTTACTTGATTGCTGAGGCGGATGAAAGCGATGCGTCATTCCTACACTTACAGCCAATGGTGTCGATTGTGACCAACATAGAAGCTGACCATATGGATACCTATGGCGGCGACTTTGAAGTCTTGAAGCAAACTTTCGTCGACTTCCTGCATCAACTGCCTTTCTACGGTCAGGCTGTCATGTGTGTGGACGATCCTGTTGTGCGTGAATTGATCCCGTCGATCGGTCGCCAAGTGATTACCTATGGTTTCTCAGACGATGCTGACGTGCAGTTAAGAGATTACCGTCAAGAAGGTCAGAAAGGCATCTTTACCATTCGTCGTGCGGGCAAGCCTAATCTTAACATCGAGCTGAATATCCCAGGTCGTCACAATGCATTGAATGCGACGGCGGCAGTGGCGGTTGCTACAGAAGATGGTGTTGAAGATGACGCTATCCTTCGCGCACTGGCAGGGTTTGAAGGCACAGGCCGTCGCTTTGACCAGTTAGGTTTGTTCCCTGTTGATGATGGGCATGTTTTGTTGGTGGACGACTACGGTCACCACCCAAGTGAAGTGGACGTGACCATTCAAGCGGCACGTGCAGGGTGGGCGGATAACCGTTTGGTGATGGTATTCCAGCCACACCGTTACAGCCGAACACGCGATCTGTATGACGATTTTGCAAATGTGCTTGAACAAGTTGACGTTCTGCTGATGTTAGATGTGTATTCTGCTGGCGAAGCGCCGATTTCAGGTGCTGACGGACGTAGCCTTTGCCGTACAATTCGTGGGCGTGGGAAAATCGATCCAATTTTCGTTCCAGACGTTGAATCGTTGCCTGCAGCCTTAGCTGCGGTGATTCAGCCTGGCGATATGGTATTGACCCAAGGTGCAGGTGATATTGGTAAAGTGGCTAGAAAACTGGCCGAATTGAAATTGGATAAAACGGCGCTAAGTGAAGAAAGCTGAAGAGAAAAATCAAGTTTTGTGTAAAGCAGCCGATGTTTAAATGAGCAATGTCTAATTTTTAATCGGATATTGGTGGTTTTGCATGTATTTGATCTCAGCTTAATCACTTCTGAACCAACAAGGGTTGGAGACCTGTCAAACTGACCGTTATAATCGGTCGGCTCTACACATGTAGGGCGACAGGTTGCCTTAGAATAATGCGAGGCAATTAGCCTGACTATGACAAATGTGACCGCAGATGACGTACCGGCTCAACCTTCAATGTTTAAAGAGCATTGGGGGGGGCTGGTGTTTTTGGTATTTGTCATTCTAGGCATTTTTTGGTCTTTGATCCGCGTGTTGTCGTGGATGGGAGACGAAAAACAATTGCCCTTGTCGCAGATTGTTGTGCAAGGCCACTTAACACACTTGTCGTCGTCAGAAGTGCGTGATGCGGTCTTGCATTTAGGCCCGCTTAGCAGCTTTATGCTGCAAGATGTTGATGCCATTCATGGTGCAGTTTCGTCGCTCCCTTGGGTAGCAAACGTGGCCGTAAGAAAACAATGGCCAGACACATTAAAAGTAAATGTGACTGAATACCGTCCTGAGGCAGTCTGGAATGGATCTCAACTTCTGGATGTCACTGGCACTGCATTTAATGCAAACCCTGGAGATGTGGCGGGGCAAGGGCTGGTTTCCTTGCATGGCCCTGAAGGGAGTGAGCATGAAGTGTTAGAAGCATGGCGAGAGATGCGCCGAATTCTAGCACCAACAGAATTAGAGATTGCCGCCCTGGCATTAAATGAACGTCGATCGTGGCGAGTGGTTACCCGAGACGGTACGCGCATTGAATTAGGGCGAGAATCCAGAGAAGAGCGGTTACAACGCTTCGTGAGCCTGTTTGATGACATCAATGGAACAGGACGAACCATACAATATGTGGATTTGCGCTACGACACTGGTGCAGCGGTGGGCTGGAAAGCTCCCCAAGTAGACAGTGAAGAGTAAACCTGAGAGTAGGTGGAATGAAACAAACAACTGACAGACCACTGATTGTTGGATTAGACATCGGGACTTCGAAAGTCTCAGTGTTAGTCAGTGAGATATTGCCGGACGGCGCGGTGAATGTGCTGGGTGTCGGTACCACGCCATCTCAGGGAATGGACAAAGGTGGCGTTAACGATCTCGAGTCGGTAGTGAAATCTGTCGAGCGAGCGGTTAACGATGCTGAACTGATGTCGGATTGTAAAATCCGTTCAGTGTTTCTTTCTTTGTCAGGCAAGCATATTCATTGCCAGACAGAGCGCGGAATGGGCACGATTTCTGATGAAGAAGTGACCCAAGAAGATGTCGACATGGTGATTCACACGGCAAAATCGGTGAAGATCAGCGACGAGCAGCGTGTATTGCACGTGATTCCGCAAGAGTACAAAATTGACTATCAAGAGGGCATCAAGAACCCTGTGGGTTTGTCAGGCGTCCGAATGGAAGCCAGTGTTCATTTGATCACGTGTCACAGCGACACGGCCAAGAACATTGAAAAAGCGGTTGAGCGCTGTGGCCTAAAAGTGGATCAATTGATCTTCTCTGGACTTGCAGCAAGCCACGCGGTGATCACTGCCGACGAGCGAGAGCTGGGTGTGTGTGTGGTCGATATCGGCGGAGGTACGATGGATATTTCAGTATGGACGGGCGGTGCGCTTCGCCATGCAGCTGTTATCCCTTATGCCGGAAACGTCGTAACCAGTGATATTGCTTATGCCTTCGGTACACCATTGAGCGATGCTGAAAAGATAAAAGTGAAACACGGCTGCGCACTGAGCGAGCTAGTGAACAAAGATGCCAAGGTCAATGTTCCAAGTGTAGGTGGTCGCCCTTCGCGCAGCCTACAACGACAAACGTTGGCTGAAGTTATTGAACCTCGTTGTAGCGAACTGTTGGGGTTGGTGCAACAAGAGTTGGAACGAGTTCAGGAACGCCTACGTGCACAAGGCGTAAAACATCAATTAGCGGCGGGTATCGTCCTGACCGGTGGTGCGGCACAAATGCAAGGTTTGGTGGAGTGCGCTGAGCGTGTCTTCCAAAACCAAGTTCGCGTGGGGCTTCCAGCAGGGGTCACAGGTCTTACAGACTATGTTGACGCGCCTTATCACGCAACAGCGGTTGGATTGCTGCATTACGGCAAAGAAAACCTATTAAACGAAACGAACGAGCCAGAGCCTAAACGAACTGTATCAAGAATGTTCAGTAAGCTTAGTGGCTGGTTAAAAAAAGAATTTTAAACCTGATGCGAACAGGAATGACGGAGAGAACACATGTTTGAACCGATGATGGAAATGTCCAACGACGCGGTAATTAAAGTCGTTGGTGTTGGCGGCGGCGGTGGTAACGCAGTCGAACACATGGTGCGTGAGTCAATTGAAGGGGTGGAATTCATCACCGTCAATACTGATGCTCAAGCGCTGCGTAAGACTGCAGTTAGCACAGTCATCCAAATTGGTGGCGATATCACGAAAGGCCTTGGTGCGGGTGCAAACCCACAAGTCGGTCGTGAATCTGCAATGGAAGATCGTGAAGCGATTAAAGCTGAGCTCGAAGGTGCCGATATGGTATTTATCGCAGCTGGCATGGGTGGTGGTACCGGTACTGGTGCAGCGCCTGTTATCGCTGAAGTTGCGAAAGAGTTAGGTATTTTGACCGTCGCGGTTGTCACAAAGCCATTTAGCTTTGAAGGCAAAAAACGCATGGCGTTTGCTGAGCAAGGTATCGAAGAGCTGTCTAAGCACGTCGATTCATTGATCACTATCCCTAACGAAAAGCTTCTGAAAGTACTGGGTCGTGGCATTACATTGCTAGACGCGTTTGCAAAAGCGAACGATGTGTTGCGTAACGCTGTCCAAGGTATTGCAGAGCTGATTACTCGCCCTGGCCTGATTAACGTCGACTTTGCGGACGTCCGTACAGTGATGTCTGAAATGGGTCATGCGATGATGGGTAGCGGCATGGCTACTGGTGAAGATCGTGCTGAAGAAGCGGCTGAAATGGCAATTTCAAGTCCACTTCTGGAAGACATTGATTTGGCAGGCGCACGAGGCGTGTTGGTAAATATTACCGCAGGTTTTGATATGCGACTGGATGAATTCGAAACTGTAGGTAACACTGTAAAAGCGTTTGCCTCAGATAACGCCACTGTGGTTATCGGTTCGTCAATGGATCCAGAAATGAGTGACGAACTGCGTGTGACAGTAGTCGCTACTGGTATCGGTAACGAGCGTAAGCCTGACATCACTTTGGTTCCGGGAACACAAAAACCGGCACCGGTTGAGAACAAGGCACAGCCTTTGCCGGAAACACCAAAGGTGGCAACCTCGGCACCAAGTCGTCCAGCTGAATCTCCGGTTCAGTCTCAGACGACCAACGTGGCACCGAAGCCTAAACAGGAACAAGACTACTTGGATATCCCTGCGTTTTTACGTAAGCAGGCAGACTAAACTCGTAGCGCTTGGTTTGTGTACAGTTGCGTGGTACTATTGCGCCCGTTTTATGCTGTTGTGACAGTGTAATGAGTGACTTAGTGCGCAGAAATTAAATTCAGTTGGGAATGGCAGATGATTAGACAACGAACATTAAAGACTATTGTTCAAACGACGGGAGTGGGTTTGCACTCGGGTCGTAAGGTCACATTGATCCTGCGCCCAGCTGCAGCTAACACTGGCGTTATTTACCGCCGTACTGACCTTAATCCACCGGTAGATTTCCCGGCAGATCCTGCGTCAGTACGCGATACAATGCTGTGTACTGCACTGGTCAATGACGACGACGTTCGTATTTCTACGGTTGAGCACTTGAATGCCGCGCTTGCGGGGTTGGGTATCGATAACGTTATTGTTGAAGTTGACGCACCAGAAATTCCAATTATGGACGGCAGCGCCAGTCCATTTATCTATCTGCTGCAATCTGCGGGTATTGAAACCTTGAATGCGCCGAAGCGATTCGTGCGTATCAAGAAACCTGTTCGCATCGAAGACGGCGACAAATGGGCAGAGCTTGTGCCTTATGACGGGTTCCGACTCGATTTCGCCATTGATTTCAATCACCCAGCGATTGAAGCAGAGCAGC
The DNA here is from genome assembly GCA_042096095.1 of Enterovibrio sp. Lineage (GTDB taxonomy): Bacteria > Pseudomonadota > Gammaproteobacteria > Enterobacterales > Vibrionaceae > Enterovibrio. Next base: position 541 of record JBELME010000002.1, on the reverse strand, counting down.
AAAGTCTGGTGTTAGATTTTTCTTCACAATCGTTCATCAAAGATATCAGCCGTGCACGTACCTTCGGGTTCATGCGTGACATTGAATACCTCCAATCACGTAACCTGTGTTTGGGTGGTAGCTTTGATTGTGCCATCGTTTTGGATGACTACCGTATCCTTAACGAAGACGGCCTGCGTTTTAACGATGAGCTCGTTAAACACAAAGTGTTGGATGCCATTGGCGACCTATACATGTGTGGCCACAACATCATTGGTGAAATGCGTGCTTATAAATCAGGCCACGCGTTGAACAACCAACTTCTTCGTGCAGTTCTTGCTGACCAAGAAGCTTGGGAATGGGCGACCTTCGAAGATGCACAGACATTGCCAGTTAGGTTTGCTGAACCAGGTATGGTGTTGGCGTAACAACCTAAGCGAATACAAAAAAACCGAAGCCTTGGCTTCGGTTTTTTTATGCGTGTTTCTTTTGGACAGCTGTGACAATCTTCTCGCTTCTCGCTTCTCGCTTCTCGCTTCTCGCTTCTCGCTTCTCGCTTCTC
>JBELME010000001.1:21954-60895 GCA_042096095.1 Enterovibrio sp. | reverse complement strand
TCTGGTTTGGGACCAGAGGGTCGGGGGTTCGAATCCCTCTTCACCGACCACATTCAGATTAAGCCCGCTCAATAGAGCGGGCTTTTTCGTATCTGCAGTTTAGAAAAAGCATTTGGCTTGTGCCGATCCAGGGTTGGGTTGAAGAGGTGTCGAACCATTTGTAAGGCCGCCCATTTGATAGCAAGTCCCACCGAATCCCTTTTCTCTGACCCCATTCAGGTTTAGCCCGATCAACAGAACGGTTTTTTCGTCTCTGAGGTTTGGGAGCATGGGCGTGGTTTGAACGCTGATTTTTCCTTGATAGTGACTGTATTTTTCTATGCCGAGCAGGTCAAAACCGCTATATAGGAGAGGCCTCAAGGGTGAATTCGAGCTCTCTTTAACTGCGTACCCTCACAATTCTCATCAAATAAGCACCTAGTTTGTTGGGTATTCCCTACCTTTTTCTTACTTATTGCTTAATTCGCACTGAATAATTAAACAGATTTTCTTGCTGCGCACGCGCAAGCAGGCGTTCTGAAATTACGGAAGTGTGGGTGACAGATGTTTTTCTGATGCTGTTAAATGTATACCTGGTGAATATTTATTCGATGTTCGGCTGTTGTTGTGGCGATAAGTGTTGGTTTGTTGCATTTACGTGAAACATTTGACAGATTGTAGGTCGTTAATTTGGTCTTGTTTTATTGATGTAAACAGGGATTGTGTTCAGACAGGCACGGGTTTGTGCAGTATCAAGGGTCTGGTCAATGGCATTGCTTGAAGTAAAAAACCTTCGAATTGAGTATCCATCTCGTCACGGCGTCTTTGCCGCGGTTAAAAACCTTTCTTTCTCTATTGAACGTGGGGAGATTGTGGGTGTCGTTGGTGAATCTGGGGCGGGTAAATCTACCGTTGGGAACGCTGTGATTGACCTGCTGAGTCCTCCGGGGCATGTGGCAAGTGGCGAGGTGTTTTTAGATGGAGAAAAGATCTCCGGGCTTTCACCTGAAAAAATGCGGCATTATCGCGGGTCTCGCATTGGCTTTATTTTCCAAGATCCGATGACGTCTCTGAACCCATTGTTTACGGTAGAGCAGCAACTTGTTGAGACGATAACCGTCAATTTGGGCGTTTCCGAACAAGAATCCAAGGAACGTGCAGTTGCTTTGCTGGAACAAGTCGGCATTCCTGAAGCTGACGTTCGCGTAAAGCAATATCCTCATCAGTTTTCAGGCGGTATGCGCCAGCGTGTCGTCATTGCTATTGCGTTGGCGGGTGAGCCGGAGCTTATCATTGCCGATGAGCCGACAACGGCGCTGGATGTGTCCATTCAAGATCAGATCCTCAACCTTATTCGCACCCTTTGTATCGAGAAAAACGTCGGCTGCATGCTCGTCACCCATGACATGGGCGTGGTGTCTAATGTGACCGATAAAATTGCCGTCATGTATCGCGGCGATTTGGTGGAGTTTGGTGAAACCGCCAAAGTGCTGAACACGCCAGAGCACCCTTACAGTCGTAGTTTGATTTCTGCCGTACCGCGCTCCGATATCAAGCTCGATCGATTCCCGCTGGTAAGTTACATCGAAGAAGCGGTGGAAATGAAACCGCTCGATGTGAAGACACATTGGCTGGGTCAAAGCCAAGATGAACGTGATTACACAGGCTCACTGCTGCGTGTAGAGAACGTCAACCTGCGCTTTATCACCAAAGATTCTTTCTTCGAAAATCGACGGGAATATGTCCAAGCATCGAACGATGTGAGCTTCGATATTCACGAGGGTGAAACGTTTGGATTGGTGGGTGAATCCGGTTCAGGAAAATCAACCATTGCGCGAGTTATCGCCGGGCTTTATCCGCCGAATTCGGGAAAAGTCTGGTTTGAAGGCATCGACCTCACTGGGCTGAAAAGTGAAGCCCAACGTCGCCCGATGCGACGCCAGATGCAGATGGTTTTTCAAAATCCGTACTCATCGATGAATCCTCGCATGAAAGTGCAAGACATCATTGCGGAGCCGATTCGTTTCCACAAATTGGCTGAGAACGACAGGCAAGTGAAGCAAATCGTGGGCGATCTCTTGGATCATGTAGGTTTGGGCCGCGCCAGTGGCATTAAGTATCCTCATGAATTCTCAGGCGGACAGCGTCAACGTATTTCCATTGCGCGCGCACTTGCTACAAGGCCACGACTGCTGATCTGCGATGAACCGACATCTGCACTGGATGTGTCCGTTCAAGCGCAAATACTCAACCTACTCAAAGATCTGCAACAAGAGCTCAATCTCACCATGCTGTTTATTAGCCATGACTTACCCGTGATCCGTCAGATGTGCGATCGCATTGGGGTGATGAAAAAGGGCACCTTGTTGGAAGTGGCACAAACCGAAGCCTTGTTTGAGTCGCCACAGCACGAATATAGCAAGCAGTTGATATCACTTATGCCGGAGTTCAAAGGCATGAGTGCTGCTGTAAGTTAAGACACACACCTTAATCGCCAGTGGGAAGGATTCGTTGTGCCCACAGGCCATATGAATGAGCACTACACAACAGAAAGGGAACACGCTTCCCTGCATAAGGAGTCATGCAATGAAAACCTTCAAGAGTAAAATCGCCCTCGCGATGATGGCAGCAGGTTTAAGCTTTGCTGCATCAGCTGCAGACATTACGGTTGCTTACGATGCCGATCCGGTCTCACTTGACCCGCATGAGCAACTCTCTGGCGGTACCCTTCAGTTGTCTCACATGGTATTTGATCCATTGGTTCGTTTTAACCAATCAATGGAATTTGAACCGCGTCTCGCTGAATCATGGGAGCGTGTTGATAACGAAACCATGCGTTTCAACCTTCGCAAGGGTGTGAAATTCCACTCAGGAAACGCACTGACCGCAGATGATGTGGTGTGGACGTTCAATCGCCTAAAGTCATCTCCTGACTTTAAAGGCATTTTTGAGCCGCTCGTGTCCTTGACGAAAGTTGATGATTACACGGTTGAAATCAAAACAGACGGCACGTACCCACTGATTGAAAACGTGGCGACGTACATCTTCCCAATGGACAGCAAGTTCTACTCTGGCAAAACCGCAGACGGGAAAGACAAAGCAGAGCTTGTTAAGCACGGTAACTCTTTTGCATCAGCCAACCTTTCAGGTACTGGGCCTTTCATCGTCAAAGAGCGTGAGCAAGGCGTGAAGGTAGAATTTGAGCGCTTTGCTGATTACTGGGATAACGCATCGGGCGGTAACGTTGATAAATTAACACTGGTGCCCATCAAAGAAGATGCGACACGTGTTGCTGCGCTGCTGTCGGGCGATGTCGACATGATCGCGCCGGTCTCTCCAAACGATTACAAGCGTATTGAGAAAGCCAAGGGCATTGATCTCTATACCATGCCGGGTACCCGTATCATTACCTTCCAAATGAACCAAAACAGCAACCCAGCGTTGAAAGACGAGCGTGTTCGTCAGGCCATTGTGTATGCGGTTAATAATGAAGGTATCGCGAAGAAGGTCATGAAGGGCGCAGCAACAGCGTCTGCGCAGCAAAGCCCTCCTGGCTATGCAGGTTATAACGAAAATCTTAAGCCTCGTTACGACCTGAACAAAGCCAAGCAACTGATGAAAGATGCAGGCTACGAGGATGGCTTCAAGCTGACCATGATGGCGCCGAACAACCGTTATGTGAATGATGACAAAATCGCGCAAGCGACTGCGGCGATGCTGTCGAAAATCGGTATCAAAGTCGATCTGAAAACCATGCCAAAAGCGCAATACTGGCCTGAGTTCGATAAGTGTGCAGCAGACATGCTGATGATCGGCTGGCACCCAGATACAGAAGATTCTGCAAACTTCACTGAGTTCCTGGCAATGACCCGCAACGCTGACACGGGTAAAGGTCAGTACAACTGTGGCCATTACAGCAATGGCGAAGTGGATAAGCTGGTCAATGCGGCGAACAAAGAAACGGACTTGACCAAGCGAAATGCGATGCTTAAGCAAGTTGAAGAAACGCTGTATAACGAAGCGGCGTTCCTTCCTCTGCATTGGCAAGATCCTTCATGGGCAGCCAAGAACAACGTAGAAATCGGTCCAATTGTAAACGGAATGAACTTCCCTTACTTCGGCGACCTTGTGGTGAAGTAACCACGTATTACGCCAGTTGAGGACGTCTCTTTAACCGGCGTGTTTAAACACTAAACGGCCATTCTTTCTATCTTGTAGAACCAATGGATAGAGAGGGCCGTTTTCTTTCACTTGGAAATGAAGCCAATTGAAAGAAGTAAAAAGTAAAAGTCTTCAAGGAAAGGTAAGGGGCAAGAAGTGTTTACGTTTCTCGTCAAGCGTCTGTTTCAGGCCGTGATAGTGATGTTTGTGATCAGCCTAGTGGCGTTTGCCATTCAGGATAATCTTGGAGATCCGTTGCGTGAAATGGTTGGGCAATCGGTTTCTGAGTCTGAAAGACAAGCACTGCGTGATGAGCTTGGGTTAAACGACCCATTCCATCAGAAATACGCGCGATTTGTGGGTAATGCATTGCAAGGTGACTTGGGGACGTCCTACTTCTTCAAACGTCCAGCCGTTGATGTGATTCTAGATAAGCTGGTGGCAACACTTGAGCTTGTGATTGGCGCGACCATCATCATTATCGTGTGTTCTATTCCTTTGGGTGTGTACTCCGCCATTCACCCCAACAGTGTGTTTACCAAAATTATCATGGCGGGCAGCAGTATTGGCATCTCTGTCCCGGTGTTCTTGACCGCCATTATGCTGATGTATGTTTTCTCTATTGAACTAGGATGGTTTCCGTCGTTTGGACGGGGAGATACCGTCAACATTCTAGGTTGGGAATCCGGCTTTTTTACGCTCGACGGCTTGTCACATCTTGTACTGCCAAGTATTGCACTGTCCTCTATCATGCTGCCGCTGTTCATCCGTCTCGTGCGTTCTGAAATGCTTGAAGCGTTGAGCACGGAATACGTGAAGTTTGCTCGCGCTAAAGGTATGCCTGAAAAAACCGTGCAGTATCGTCATGCACTGAAGAACACCATGCTTCCCTTAGTCACGGTGGGGGGCGTTCAGATAGGTACCATGGTGGCCTACACCATTTTGACGGAAACGGTCTTCCAGTGGCCGGGCACCGGCTTTTTGTTCTTAGAGGCAATCAACCGAGTGGATACACCGCTTATCACGGCTTACGTCATTTTTGTGGGCTTGCTGTTTGTGGTCACCAATACGATTGTTGATTTGATTTACGGCTTGATTAACCCAACGGTTAATCTGACAGGCAAGGGGGCATAATCATGGAACAGATGACATCAAAAGCGCCTTCTCGCTGGCAGCAGTTTTTAGCGTCGGATTTTTTCTACTACTTTAAGCGCGACAAAGTCGCCATGTTCAGCTTTGCGGTCTTTGTATCTTTTGTCTTGGCCGCTGTGCTGGCACCGCTTTTGTCGCCGTCGGACCCGTACGATTTGTCTGTGATTGATATCATGGACTCTGAGCTTCCTCCTCAATGGATGGAGTGGGGGGATGAGCGCTTCCTATTGGGGACGGACAACCAAGGGCGAGATATCCTCTCAACCATTTTGTATGGCCTGCGTATCTCATTAGTCATTGGCCTTGGTGCTGTCGCCTTACAGTTGCTTCTGGGCATTGTGATTGGCTTGAGTGCAGGGTATTTCGGTGGCCGTATCGATAGCTTGTTGATGCGTATCGCTGACGTACAGTTATCGTTCTCTACCATGATGGTCGCCATCATCGTGTCAGCGATCTTTAAAGCGAGCTTTGGCAGTGATTTTTATAGCGAGTATGCCATTTTGATGCTGGTGGTGATCATCGGTGTTGCTGAATGGCCTCAGTACGCGCGAACAATTCGTGCCTCTGTGCTGGCGGAAAAGAAAAAGGAATATGTTGAAGCGGCGCAGGTGATGGGCTTTAAAGCGCCGCGCATTATGTTCCGACACATTCTGCCAAATTGCCTGTCGCCAATTTTGGTGATCTCGACGGTACAAGTTGCGAATGCCATAATGTCTGAGGCTGCGTTGTCTTTCCTTGGGCTAGGTATGCCGGTGGATAAACCGTCCTTGGGCTCACTGATCAGTATTGGCTTTACGTATATTTTCTCCGGTTCATGGTGGATCACTGCGTTCCCGGGCATCGTGTTGGTTGTTCTCGTTCTGGTTATCAACCTATTGGGTGACTGGTTACGGGATGTGTTTAACCCAAAAATATACAAAGGTTAACCTCCGCCAAATCTGCATAAAAAAGGTAACGTTGGTTACCTTTTTTTTATTGTTTTAAGCATCAAATTTATCGGTTCGCATAAATCCGAACTAAGCTAACGATCTCCGCTCATAAAAGTTTAATCATCCATTTCCAGTCTGTGAGGGATCATGATCGCTTCGAGCATTCGTATTGTTAGCGCTTTGATTTTATCGGTAGTTCTCGTCCCTGCTTATTCGGCGGAGAGTGCGTGTTCGCCTGAGCGTATAGGTACGTGGAATGTGGTTGATGAAACATGCCCCATTGGTGATGGCTTATGGGGAAAAGACCCTGCGTCCGAACAAGGTCAATTTTGGGTTCAATGTGGGATCGTAAACGACCTGCCAGATGCCTGGTTTTCAGGTCAACTCGCCAAATCAGTGCTCGCCAATCAGGTCATGCTTCGTAAGGAAGGGGAAACCTACCGCTGTCTTGCTGGGCCATTTGAGCAATTCAGTACCGCAATGAAAGTGCGAGACGGCATGCGAAACCAACCAACCATGAAGGCTGCGTTTGTTCGTGAAGTGTCTACAAGCGGTGAAGAGAGACTGACCCCAGCACCTGTGATAGAAATGATTGCGCAAGCGCCTTCTACATCATCACCCGTTGTTGACGTCGCTGTCGCTGATACAGCCATGGTTGAAGCAACCCCCCTTGCTGCTGTGGCCTCGGCAGACGCGGTCTCAGAGCCACTGATGAACGCTCAGCGTAATGACGTGATGCCTGAGCGTGATGCAATGACAGCTACGCCAGCCAAAACCACCGCCACGCCCAAAAAAATAAAACGGAATCGCAAGTTCAGAGCGGTTGCGGGTGTGCAAGTGCCCAAACCGAAAAACGGTGAACGGCATTATTCCCGTAATGAAGAAATGTGGCTACGTGCGTCCTTTGCCGACGCTGAAACGACTTGCACTGAAAACGGCTTTAAAGTGGTTTCTGCTGCTTCATTAAAAAAGCTGATTGCCGACCCCGAAGCGCGAAGTGCAGTGCCGAACCGTTTGCCTTATTGGGTTGCAAGTGGCGAGGCTTATGATCTAGTTATCATGGTGCCCATGCCTTTATCCCAGTCCTCCGAAGTGAATGTGCTTTGTGAGTAACGATAACGGTGTGGCGATTAACAAAAAAAGCGGCCTATTGGCCGCTTTTTAATTTTAAATCAATGCTTAGCGCATCGTAACAAACTCTTCGGAGCCTGTTGGGTGGATAGCCACAACGCTGTCGAAATCCGCTTTGGTTGCGCCCATCTTCATGGCAACGCCGAAGCCTTGGATCATCTCATCAACCGCAAAACCGATGCCGTGAAGGCCAACAACCGTTTCTTCTTCACCAGCGCAGATAAGTTTCATGCGGCAAGGCTGACGGTGTTGTGTCACCGCGGTGTACATGGCCGTGAAGCCAGAGCCGTACACTTTGACGTTCTCTTCGCCGTAGTGTGCTTTCGCTTCTTGCTCTGTTAGACCGATAGTGCCGATAGGTGGGTGGCTGAATACCACGGTTGGGATCAGTGTGTAATCCATCTTGGCGTTGGTTTTACCATTGAACAGGCGCTCAGATAGCTGACGACCCGCTTTGACTGCCACTGGGGTTAGCTCAACGCCACCTTCCATGATGTCGCCCACACAGTAGATGCCAGCCACGTTCGTGTTCTGGAATTCATCGACTTTAATGTAGCCGCGATCATTGGTTTCAACGCCAGTCACTTCCAAGTTGATTTTGCTGGTGGTTGGGTTACGACCAATCGCCCAGATAAGCAAATCAGTGCTATGTGACGTGCCGTTTTCAAAATGCAGTGTCACAGAGCCATCCGCCTCTTTAACAACTTCTTTTGGCGTTGAATGCGTGTGAAGGCGAGGGCCTTCTGCTTCCATCACTTCCACCAAGGTATCGATAATCATTGGATCAAAGGTACGAAGCGGCGATTCTTTACGCACGAACAGGTGCGTTTCAGTGCCGAGTGCATTCAGAACACCGGCGATTTCAACCGCGATGTAACCCGCACCAACAACCGCAACGCGTTTTGGCTGCTCAGTAAGTTCAAAGAAACCGTTTGAATCGATACCATGCTCAGCGCCTGGCACGTTCGGAATGGTTGGCTCGCCACCGACTGCAATTAAAATGTTGTCAGCGGTGTAGTGCTCGCCGTTCACTTCGACGGTTTTCGCATCAACAAATTTGGCAAAGCCATTGATGACTTCGATGTTGTTTTTACCCAATACGTTTTCGTAAGAGGTATGAATGCGGCCAATGTAGGCTTCACGGTTCTCGACCAGTTTTGCCCAGTCGAACTTGTTGACCGTGGTATCGAAACCATAGTCAGGGCCATACAGTTTGATCGCTTCAGCAACTTGAGCGCCGTGCCACATCACTTTTTTTGGTACACAGCCCACGTTTACGCAGGTGCCGCCCAAGTGGCGTGCTTCAACAATTGCTACCTTTGCACCATACATAGCTGCTCGGTTAGCCGATGCAATACCACCACTACCACCACCGATACAGATGTAATCAAAATGCTTGGCCATTTTATTCTCCATGTGATTTTTCTTATTTCCGCACTGAAAGCGGTAATCCAATATTTCCCAATACTATCAGACCCGAAAGGGGCTGTTTATTACTCAGGTACCACCCATTCTACAAAGTGATGGCCTGTCGTGGGCGCAATTTTACTTTGCAACCACGGTAGAATTTCTTTCATCTGCGTTTCAAGTGTCCAAGGTGGGTTAATCACAATCATGCCGGATGCCGTCATGCCTCGCTCTTCGGAATCGGGTGCAACCCCCAGTTCAATTTGAAGAATCTTGCGAATGCCTAGTCTTTCTAGACCGCGAGTGATCAGGTCAATATTTTTACGATACACCACTGGATACCAAATCGCATAGGTGCCCGTCGCCCAACGCTCAACACTCTCACCAATGGCATCCACGACATCTTGGTATTCGTGTTTGAGCTCATAAGGCGGGTCAATCAACACCACGCCGCGACGGTCTTTGGGAGGAAGGCTGGCTTTCAGACGTGCGTAGCCATCTTCTTTGAACATTTTCACCTGGCGGTCGCCACGAAATTCTTGAAGAAGCAGTGGGAAATCCGTTGGATGAAGTTCAGTGAACATTGCGCGGTCTTGGTCTCGTAGCAATGTTCTGCCTACCTTCGGCGAGCCTGGGTAGTAGCGAAGTTCATCGCCATCATTCAGGCTGCGAATGGTATCTAAGTAGGGCGCTAATGCGTTTGGCGCGTCGTCGCATTGCCATATCTGGCCAATGCCTTGTTTGTATTCGCCGGTTTTCTCAGCGTGGTCATCTGACAGATCATAACGTCCCGCACCACTGTGCGTATCGTGGTAAACAAAAGCCTTATCTTTTTGCTTAAGTGATTCAATGATCAGGCTTTGAACGATGTGTTTAACAACATCAGCGTGGTTGCCAGCATGGAAGCTGTGGCGATAACTGAGCATGGTATGACCCGATGAAAACGAAAAAAGTAGCCAGTATTATCGCTTATTGCGTGATTGGATGCAGCATGAGCATTGAAAACCCACCTATTTACCGCCATAAATAAGACATATCTGAGAGAGAAAGGAACCCGCAATGACCAACCCGCTATTGTCGTTTACAGATTTACCGCCATTTTCTGATATCAAACCAGAGCATGTGCAACCTGCGGTTGAGCAGGTACTTGCCGATTGCCGTGCTGCTGTTGAAGCGGTGCTGGAAAACAACACCGATCCAAGTTGGGATAACATTTGCGTGCCGCTCGCAGAGAGTGACGATCGCTTGAGCCGCGTGTGGTCGCCGATTGGTCACCTGAACGCGGTCGCCAATAGTAAAGCGCTGCGCGAAGCCTATGAAGCCTGCTTACCATTGCTGTCTGATTACTCGACGTGGGTAGGTCAACATAAACCCCTTTATGATGCTTACAAAGCGATCAAAGGGCGCGACGACTTTGCTTCTCTGACCCTTGCTCAACAGAAAACCATTACCGATGCGTTGCGCGACTTTGAGCTTTCAGGCATCGCGTTAGGCCAAAAAGAGCAGCACCGATTCGGTGAGATCAGCAAGCGTCTTTCAGAGCTTTCTTCAAACTTCTCCAATAATGTTTTGGATGCCACCATGGGGTGGAATAAGCACATTACCGATGAAAATGAGCTTGCGGGCATGCCCGATTCTGCCATTGCGGCTGCAAAAGCGCAGGCTGAAGCGAAAGAACTCGACGGTTACTTACTCACCCTCGATATTCCTTCTTATCTGCCAGTCATGACTTACTGCGATAACCGCAAATTACGTGCTGAGTTGTTCCAAGCGTACGGCACTCGTGCATCAGATCGCGGCCCCAATGCAGGCAAGTGGGATAACACTGACCTTATCAGCGAAACATTGCTGCTTTCTCACGAGATTGCCCGCCTACTGGGTTTTGCAAGCTACAGCGAATTGTCGCTGGCGACCAAAATGGCGAGCTCAACGGATCAGGTCTTAACCTTCCTGAATGAATTGGTCGACAAAGCGCGCCCGCAAGGTGAGCAAGATTTCCAAGTATTAACGCAATTCGCGAAAGACAACTTCGGTGTTGAAGCCCTTGAACTTTGGGATGTGGCGTACTACTCAGAAAAACTGAAGCAGCACCAATACAGCATTTCAGACGAAGAGCTTCGCCCTTACTTCCCAGAACAAAAAGTCGTTGCCGGCCTTTTTGAAGTGCTGAAACGCGTGTTTGGCATGGACGTGAAGCGTCGTGAGGGTGTGGATGTTTGGCATGAATCCGTCTCTTTCTGCGACATCTTCGATGCCAAAGGCACTTTGCGCGGCAGCCTCTATCTGGATTTGTACGCCCGTGAACACAAACGCGGTGGCGCATGGATGGATGAGTGTTGCGTTCGTCGTGTTACGCAATCTGGCGAGCTACAAACCCCAGTGGCTTACCTAACCTGTAATTTCAACAAACCGATTGGCGATAAGCCAGCCTTGTTCACCCATGATGAAGTGGTGACCTTGTTCCACGAGTTTGGCCACGGCATTCACCACATGCTGACGCAAGTGGATGAATCTTCCGTGTCTGGCATCAACGGCGTACCGTGGGATGCGGTTGAGCTACCAAGTCAGTTCCTTGAGAACTGGTGTTGGGAAGAAGACGCGCTGGCGTTCATTTCCGGTCATTACGAGACTGGCGAACCGCTGCCAAAAGACATGCTCGATAAAATGTTGGCCGCGAAAAACTTCCAATCAGCCATGGGCTTGTTGCGTCAGCTAGAGTTTGCGCTGTTTGATTTCACCCTATACACCACCTACGACCCTGAAGAAGGGGCGAAAGTGCTGGAAACATTGGCGGACATTAAGCGCCGAGTGGCCGTGATGAAATCGCCAGAGTGGAGCCGCTTCCCTCATGCTTTCAGCCATATCTTCGCTGGGGGGTATAGTGCGGGTTACTACAGCTACTTGTGGGCCGAGGTGTTATCTTCTGACGCGTTTAGTCGCTTCGAAGAAGAGGGCATCTTCAACACCGAAACGGGCGCGTCTTTCCTCGAAAACATCCTAGAGCGTGGCGGCAGTGAAGAGCCAATGGAGCTGTTCAAACGTTTCCGAGGCCGCGAGCCATCACCTGATGCATTGCTGCGTCATAGTGGCATTGCGGGTTAGCTCTAAGCGTCACAAAAGAAAAAGCACGGCTATGGCCGTGCTTTTTTGTCTGCGCATTTTGTGAATCAAGTTCTTAAGACACGGTGAGCGGCCACTTATGATCGCATTGGCGCTGCGCTTCCATTGCAAGTTCTGCGGACATTAACGGGTTTTCTTCAAGCCAATTGTCTGGCAGATAAAGGGCTAATACCTTTGCAGACGCGGTCAGCGTGAAGTCTGGAATCGCAGATTGGTCTCGACGATGACAGAGAATAACGGCCAAGCGAAGGAGACGAAGGAGGCGATTTGCGCTGATGGTGGACAGTGCGTTTTGAGCACTTACGCCATGCAGTTGTTCGCGATAATGACGCAGCATTTCAGCCAGCAATTGCTTTTGTGCGCGGGTGAAACCCGGCAAATCCAAATGCTTGATGAGGTACGCCGCATGTTCGCCGTCTTGCTTAAAGCTAATGTTCATCCCGAGCTCATGAAGCTGGGCGGCGGTGATCAGCATGTCTTTGGCGATAGGCTCGGACACCCATTCTTCCCCGCACTGTGTGAGCAGCTTTTCGGCGGTCTCGGCAACGTGTTGAGCGTGCACGGTGTCGAGTTGGTAACGCGACTGTATGCTTTCAATGGTACGCTTTCGAATGTCTTGCTTGCGCATGCTGTCCATCATGCCGTAGACCAAGCCCTCGCGCAGTGCGCCGCCAGCCAGTGTCATTGACTCAATGTCTAGCGCTTCAAAAATGGCAATAAGTATCGACAAACCACTTGGGAAAACCAACGCGCGTTCAAGCGTGAGGCCATCAATATCCAGTTCTTCAAGCTGGTGGCAGCCAATGGCTTGCTGACGCAACCTGTGCAGTTTGGCGAGGGTGATCACCTCATCCATGCCTTGCGCAATCATGATTTCTTGTAAGGCTTGAACCGTGCCGCTTGCGCCAACACAGACATCCCATCCCAATCCACGATAACGCGCGACGATAGGTTGAAGTACTTGTTTCGCCCCTTCAATGGCGTGTTTGAAGCTCGACTCTGTAAGAGAGCGGTCTTTGAAGTGCTGCTCAAGCCAGGTCACACAGCCCATATCGAGGCTGGTGAGCGCCGCGGCATTAAAGCCTTCACCAATGATAAGTTCGGTGCTTGCACCGCCAATATCGACAACCAGACGTTTTCCTTTGCCGCCAGAGGTATGCGCGACACCGTGATAAATGGTGCGAGCTTCCTCTTCACCTTTGATGACGGTGATGGGGTGGCCGAGGATTTGGTTTGCTTTGGTGATGAATTCGTCGGCGTTTTTGGCACTGCGAAGGGCCGCGGTGGCGACGATGCGAATGTTGTTGGTGTCGATGTCCTGCAGGCGTTCGGCAAACAGGGACAAGCAATCCCAGCCGCGCTGCATGGCTTCTTCACTAAGATGAAGTTGGCTATCTAACCCTGCCGCGAGGCGGACTTTGCGTTTTATTTTTGCCAGCGTTTGTACGCTGCCTTCAACTTCTCGAACCACCAACATATGGAAACTGTTGGAGCCGAGGTCGATAGCAGCGTACAGGGGCGAACGCGCGTTTTCCATGCTGTGTTACCCCTGAGCGATTTACGCTTTGTTGGCTTGTTGCGGGCGACGACGACCACGGCTGCGTGGCTGTGAGCCAGACTTGCCATTGTTGTTGCGACGGCCGTTCACCTGACGTGGTCGATGCACTTTAATCGCTGCAGGCAGTTCGGTCATCAATGCGCTTTCATCGTACTCGGATACAGGGATCGCGTGGTCGATGTACTCTTCGATTGCAGGCAGATTGATGGCGTACTCTTCACACGCAAAGCTAATTGACGAGCCACTTGCGCCAGCGCGACCCGTACGGCCGATGCGGTGCACGTAATCTTCACAGTCGTCAGGTAGATCGTAGTTGAAGACGTGTGTTACTTGAGGGATGTGAAGACCACGGGCCGCAACATCGGTTGCCACAAGAATATCAACGTTGCCCTTGGTGAACTCTTCCAGAATTTTGACGCGTTTTTTCTGAGGAACATCACCCGTCAACAGACCTACACGGTGTTCATCAGCTGCCAAGTGACCCCAGATGTCTTCACAACGGTGTTTGGTGTTTGCGAAAATGATCGCACGCTCTGGCCACTCTTCTTCGATGAGGGTTTGAAGCAGACGCATTTTGTCGTTGTTTGAAGGGTAGAACAGTTCTTCTTTGATGCGGTGACCCGTTTTTTGGTCAGGTTCCACTTCAACGTGTTCTGGGTTTGTCATGTGTTCAAACGCCAGCTCTTGAACGCGGTAAGACAGTGTTGCAGAGAACAGCATGTTCAGACGATCTGCAGGTGCAGGCATGCGACGGAACAAAAAGCGGATGTCTTTAATAAAGCCAAGGTCGAACATGCGGTCGGCTTCATCAAGCACAACGGCTTGGATGGCACTTAGGTCAAAAACGCGCTGTTTGTAGAAGTCGATGATGCGACCACAGGTGCCGATAAGGATATCAACGCCGTTTTCCAGCACTTCTTTTTGTTTGTCGTACGCTTCGCCGCCGTAGGCAAGGCCTGCGGTTAGCGAGGTTGAGGCTAGCAGTGGGGCAGCGTCGTTGTAGATCTGAATCGCAAGTTCACGCGTAGGTGCCATGATAATAGCGCGTGGGCAATTCTTCTTACGATCGGCGGGTGCCTCTGTCGTTAGCAAGTGATGGAAAGTAGCAGTCAGGAATGCCAGTGTCTTACCTGTACCCGTTTGGGCCTGTCCTGCAATGTCTTGGCCGGTGAGCAGGACCGGCAATGCCAAGGCTTGGATAGGGGTACAATTATGAAACCCTTTTTCTTCCAAACCTTTGATAACATCGGCGTGTAGACCGAAGTCGGCAAATTTCTGCTCTGTGAGATGCGTCATTTTCATCCGCATAGAATATCAGCTTAGGCTTGCAATACGATAGTGAATACATTCAAATAGTGTGATGATTTACTGGTTGGTATATCGCCAGTGACAAAAAGCAATCATTGGAGTGGAAGATGAGCGACAAGATTTTGCAGCTGACTGACGACAGCTTCGAGGCTGACGTTATTAAAGCAGCTGGCCCTGTACTAGTAGATTTCTGGGCTGAATGGTGTGGTCCTTGTAAAATGATCGCCCCGATTCTTGATGAGATCTCAGAAGAATACGAAGGGAAAGTCACTATCGGTAAACTGAATATCGATCAGAATGCGGGTACGCCACCTAAATTCGGTATCCGTGGTATCCCGACTTTGCTGCTGTTTAAAGACGGCGGCGTTGCAGCGACTAAGGTTGGCGCTCTGTCTAAAACTCAATTGAAAGAGTTCCTAGACGCAAACCTGTAATGTGACATAGAAGCCGTGTACCACCCTGGACGCGGCTTAATTTTTCCATCTGCTAGACAGTTTACTATTCTGGTGCTAATTTATTGCACGTAAATTGTTCATCTGTTCATTTCTCGTTCACACCCGTGATCACATACACTCTAATTAAATCAGACCTCAACTTTGACTGACAAGACACCTACCACTATGAATCTTACCGAACTGAAGAATCAGGCCGTATCTGAGCTGGTCGCCTTAGGCGAAAAGACTATGGGCCTTGAGAATCTCGCCCGCCTCCGTAAACAAGACATTATCTTTGCGATTTTGAAGCAACATGCGAAAGGCGGCGAAGATATTTTTGGAAACGGCGTGCTGGAAATTCTTCAGGACGGTTTTGGCTTCCTGCGTAGCGCAGACAGCTCTTACCTTGCGGGTCCTGACGATATTTACGTATCGCCAAGCCAAATTCGCCGTTTCAACCTACGTACCGGTGACACCATTTCAGGTAAAATCCGTCCACCTAAAGACGGCGAGCGTTACTTCGCACTGTTGAAAGTGAACGAAGTTAACCACGACAAACCTGACAATGCCCGTAACAAGATCCTGTTTGAAAACCTTACGCCACTGCACGCCAACGAGCGTATGGTGATGGAGCGTGGTAACGGTTCTACCGAAGACATCACAGCACGTGTGCTGGATTTGGCATCGCCAATCGGTAAGGGTCAACGTGGTCTGATCGTTGCACCACCGAAAGCCGGTAAAACCATGCTGCTGCAAAACATCGCGCAGAGCATTGCTTACAACCACCCTGAGTGTGAGCTGATGGTACTTCTTATCGACGAACGTCCAGAAGAAGTGACCGAGATGCAGCGCCTTGTTAAAGGTGAAGTGATTGCATCAACGTTCGATGAACCAGCAAGCCGTCACGTACAAGTTGCGGAAATGGTTATCGAAAAAGCAAAACGCCTTGTTGAACACAAAAAAGACGTGGTTATCCTTCTGGATTCCATTACGCGTCTGGCACGTGCATACAACACCGTGGTACCAAGCTCAGGCAAAGTACTGACAGGTGGTGTGGATGCGAACGCATTGCACCGTCCTAAGCGTTTCTTCGGTGCGGCACGTAACGTTGAAGAAGGTGGTAGCTTGACCATCATCGCAACGGCGCTGGTTGATACTGGCTCGAAGATGGATGAAGTTATCTACGAAGAATTTAAAGGTACAGGTAACATGGAACTGCACCTATCTCGTAAGATTGCAGAGAAGCGTGTCTTCCCAGCTATCGACTTCACTCGTTCTGGTACGCGTCGTGAAGAACTGCTGACTAAAGCAGACGAGCTACAGAAAATGTGGATCCTGCGTAAAATTGTTCACCCTATGGGCGAAATCGAAGGCATGGAGTTCCTCATTGATAAGTTGGCGATGACCAAAACCAACGACGAATTCTTTGAAGCAATGCGCCGTCAAAAATCATAACGACGCTTTGTTTTGAGAAGAAAAGCACCGCTAAGCGGTGCTTTTTTGCATCTTAAACATATTTGCTAACAACCTTATCAGTTGCCAAAAGTGAGATTCGTCCTCAGAATTGAGCTAAGCAACGAGATAATCAACACATTGGGATGTGTTGGTACAGGACTCTGGGATGAAACGTTTCTTCGCAATACTGTTCGCCTTCGCTTTGTGCTTACTTTCAAGTGCAACGCGCGCGATCGTGGTTTCTCCCAGCGATGTGTCTGACTCCATGGCAAGCCCAAAAGCCGTTCAGTCAGTGATGGAAGCAACGCGCATCTTTGATGCGAATGAATTCGATAAGCTCGACACCTACCTCGCCACTGTCCCTCTACTTATCCGAGAAGAAGCCTTGATGGTTCTGGCTCGACGCGCAGCCAGCTTTGACAGCATGACACCCGAACGAGAGAAGTTTCTCGTCAAAATCAGTCATCAACAGCCGCAGTATTTATTAAAAAGCCAAGGCGACGGCTATTGGGTCACTATTCCTGCCTTTAATTATGCGGGTGAAGCGCGCTGGGTACTGAACCACTGGGAAGTGAAATTGCTACAAGACGAAGTGCGTCGGTTGCTTGGCTACAATCATTTGATGCTGTCGAAGTGGCTATCATTCACCTCGTCCGATTACCCACTGCGACGAAATGCCTTGGTGGACATGATTGCGAGGATGACGTCAGAAAATGTCGATAAACTTGTGGCGCTTTATCTCAACGACAAAAACATCGTGTGGATCCCTGACAATGCTGTGCTTGGCGCACTGGCACGTAAAAGTGGCAATCCAGCATTGTATGAACTGTTATGGCGACGCCGTACGGATGCACATAGCTTGACCGAGCTTCAGCATCTGAATATGCCGCCCATGACCCAAGCCAAGATTACCCTGATGATGGCGGCCAGTGTTAACCCTTTGCTCCGTAATGTCGCTACCCGTCAATTGGCTGGCTTAAAGCCCCTGCCGGATGAGGTGAAAGCGTTCTTGCTGAAACAGATAAGTGACAGACAGCGAGGCAAAGCTGTCGCGTTAATGGTGGCCAAAAAAGGGCACACACCGTGGCTTGAAGAGGCGTTAGAAACAACGTCGGGTGTCACGCACAGAAATATCGAAAAAGGCATCGACCTCGCCAAGGAGTAATCCAAAATGTGCGTACTTCAGTATATTGGACACTGATACGCCTTGGTCATCTCGTTATAATCAATCCATTACATCCCGCCCAGGAAGGTTATGAAATTTACTGACTTACGTAAGTTCATCGACTATTTGGAATCTGTCGGTGAGCTAAAACGCATTGCACAGCCTGTGAATCCTGATCAGGAAATGACAGAAATTGCCGACCGCGTGCTGCGTGCCGGTGGCCCTGCATTGTTGTTTGAAAACCCCACTGGGTACGACATACCCGTTCTTGCCAATTTGTTTGGGACGCCGAAGCGCGTTGCAATGGGCATGGGACGGGACGAAGTGAAAGAGCTTCGCGAAGTCGGAAAACTCCTGGCTTACCTGAAAGAGCCTGAACCACCGAAAGGGTTTAAAGACGCACTCGAGAAGTTGCCTGTGTTTAGACAAGTGCTGAACATGCCTGCCAAAAAGCTGCGAAAAGCCGCGTGCCAAGACATTGTTTGGACCGGTGACGACGTCGATCTCGATAACATCCCCGTCATGAGCTGTTGGCCCGGTGATGTTGCGCCATTGCTCACTTGGGGTCTAACGGTCACCAAAGGGCCAAACAAGAAACGTCAGAACTTGGGCATTTATCGCCAACAGAAAATCGGCAAGAACAAAGTGATCATGCGCTGGCTTGCACACCGCGGCGGTGCGCTAGATTTGCGTGATTGGATGGAAACCCACCCGGGTGAACCATTCCCTGTTTCAGTCGCGTTTGGTGCAGACCCTGCCACCATTCTTGGCGCGGTCACACCTGTGCCTGATACCTTGTCTGAATACGCCTTTGCAGGCTTGCTGCGCGGCAGTAAGACCGAAGTGGTGAAAAGCATCAGCAACGCGTTAGAAGTGCCTGCAAGCGCGGAAATCGTCATGGAAGGGTACATAGACCCAACCGAGTACGCAGACGAAGGCCCTTACGGCGATCACACGGGCTACTACAACGAAATGGAAAGCCACCACGTGTTCACCATTACGCACATCACCATGCGTCAGAACCCCATTTATCACAGCACCTACACAGGGCGTCCGCCGGATGAGCCTGCGGTATTGGGTGTCGCGCTTAATGAAGTGTTCGTGCCGATTCTTCAAAAGCAATTCCCTGAGATTGTGGATTTCTATCTGCCTCCTGAAGGGTGTTCATACCGCATGGCGGTCGTGAGCATGAAGAAGCAATACCCTGGGCATGCCAAGCGTGTGATGATGGGGGTGTGGTCTTTCCTTCGTCAGTTTATGTATACCAAGTACGTGATTGTGGTGGATGAAGACGTGAATACCCGCGATTGGGGCAGTGTAATCAACGCGATGACGACCCGCATGGATCCAAAGCGCGATACCTTGATGATTGAGAATACCCCTATCGATTCCCTCGATTTTGCGTCTCCTGTGGTGGGGCTTGGCTCCAAAATGGGGCTAGATGCCACCATCAAATGGGACGCTGAATTGGCCAATTCTGCAAAGGTATCTGATATTGTGCCTGATGCAGCACGTGTTGAAGCCAGTGTTCGCGCACTGAAAGCGGCATTCCCTGAGATTGTTGATATTCATTTGCCTGCGGAAGCCGCGGCAAGTCGCATGGCGCTGGTGGCCATCAACAAATCCGCGCTCGTTGATGGACCACGCATCATGAAAGGGATTTGGTCCGAATTTGAACAGGTTGCAGACATTCATTTCGTGATGGTGTTTGATCATGATGATGTGGATATTCGTGATTGGAACGATGTGATTTGGGCGATTACCACCCGAATGGATCCATCCCGTGATACCCTTATGGTCGACAACACGCCTGATGACGTCCCTGAGAATTCGTCGCTGCCTGGCAAGGTCGGGTCTAAAATGGGACTAGATGCCACCAATAAATGGCCGGGAGAATCCACGCGAGAGTGGGGGACTCCCATTTCAAAAGATCCGGAAATCGTCGCAAAGGTTGATGAAATCTGGGGTAAGTTGGGTATTTAAGGCATGTTTGTGGTACACCTGTTGCCCGCTGGTACCCACTTTGAGGTGCCTGCAAACAAGACATTATTACAAGGTGCGCTCGACTCTGGTGTACCATTTCCTAACCGTTGTCAGATCGGTGCTTGTGCAAGTTGCTTATGCCGTTTGCAAAAAGGTGAAGTGAATTATCACCTTGAGCCCATGCTCACAGAGCAAGAGAAACAACAAGGCTGGATATTTGCCTGCCAAGCCATGCCATGCAGTGATCTGGTGGTTAGTTTTGAGGAAAGCGATGACTATTAAATGTGAAGTTACGTCAGTGTCGTCACTGACCAATAACACGTATCGAATTTTATTGAAGCCAGCAGCGCCGGTGAGCTACAAAGCCGGACAATACCTGTTGGCAGTGCTGGGCGAAAAAGACAAGCGTCCGTTCTCAATTGCGAGCAGCCCATGCCGTCAAAACGGCCATGAGCTTGAATTGCATATCGGTGCAGCAGAAGAAAATGCTTACGCGCTCGACGTGGTCACCGCGGCGAAAGCCACGTTAGAGAAAGGCGACGATTCTTTTTTGATTGAAGCGCCACATGGCGATGCATGGTTGCGTGAAGAGCGCCAACGTCCGCTGATTTTGATTGCGGGCGGCACGGGCTTTTCTTACGTGCGCAGCATGGTTGACCACTGCCTGAGCCAAAACTTCTCGCAGCCCATTTTCCTTTACTGGGGCGGTCGTGACCTTAGCCAGCTTTACTCAAATGATGAGATGGAAGCACTGGCGCTGAAAAACAGCCAACTAAACTACATTCCTGTCGTTGAAAACGCACCGGAAGGGTGGAACGGCAAGGTCGGCAATGTATTGGAAGCCGTGATGACGGATTTCGTGTCATTGTCTGCTTACGACGTTTATATTGCAGGGCGTTTTGAAATGGCTGGCGCAGCGCGTGAAATGTTCTGTAATGAACGCGGCGCAGAGCGTGACCATTTGTTTGCGGATGCGTTTGCGTTTCTTTGATTCGCGTCCCTCTTTGAATTGAAAAACACCGCCAATTGGCGGTGTTTTTTTATGTCTTCAGGTCGGTGATTTGTGGGCGTTATGCTGCAGAGGTTGCCATGATCTTTTTCTTCACCCAGGTTTCATTGATCCATAGTGAAAGCAAAATCACCGCGCCACCAATCGATAAGGTCACTAAATCTGCGTCGCGGTTCCAAATCAACACGTTCACCACGATGCCAGCAGGCACGAGCGCATTGTTCATCACCGCGAGCGCGCCAGCGTTCACCATGGTTGCGCCTTTGTTCCAAAGGAAATACCCCAACCCTGAAGCCACCGTACCGAGGTATGCCAGAATGAGCCACTGGTGAGTTTCTGTCGGTAATTTCTCTGGGTTGCCCAACAACAAAAATGCTGGCACCGCAATGCAGAGAGCGCCGAGATAAAACAGGCCGAAAATTGTGTGTTGCGGCACATCGACCTGCGATCTTTCCATCACGACTTTGTAACTCACCTGACCGATCGCGAAGCAGAGGTTTGCGCCCTGAACGACCAAGAAACCCAGCATAAAGTTCGGGTTCACCGAGGCAAACTTAATCACAATTGCCCCGAGCACCGCCAGTAGGGCGGTCATCAAGTACCACGGCGAAAAACGGCGATGCATGATGTCGTAAGTCAGGGTGACATACACCGGTGTGAACACGGTGAACAGCAGCACCTCAGGTACTGAAAGATAGAGGAAAGATTGGTAGTAGAAGCAATACATCAAACCAAGCTGAATGGCACCAATCAGCATGAGTTTAAGCATCAAGGATTTTGGAACGCCCTTTAAGCGTAAGAAAGGGAGAAACACTAAGGCGGCGAGCGCAACGCGACTGACCACTGAAAAGTAACCATCAACCCGCCCGGCGAGGTAAACGCCAATCAGACTAAACGAAAATGCCCAAAGAAGGGTGATGAACGAAAGGTATCCCATAATGTGCTCATGTCCGTGAAAGTTGCCGCTATTGTACTGTATATCACGGCAACGTGTTGGTAACGTCAGTCTGGACGGATGAGCAGCAAGGAAGGCGCGAGCGAACCGCGCCTTTTTGAATGATTAGCTTGGTAGCGGCACCATGAGCATATCGACAGGGGTGCGATTAATGAGCTGCTTAGCGGAGGAAATCAAGGTGCTCCAGAAATCTTGATGGTGCCCGCAAATCACCAAATCGATGCCGAAGTTAGAGATCGAATCAGTAATCTCATCCGCCAAATCGCCACTGCCCACAAACGTGTGGGTGACAGATACACCCGACTGTTTTGCTAGCACATTGAGCTGTGCTTGCGCTACTTCCGCCATGCGATGGCGCACGTCAACCATATTGATATCAATCAGGCCGGTGTAGAGCTGCGCGTAGTTTACGTCGATATGAATCAAGGACAGCTTTGCCCCGAGCGGTGCAGCCAATGCAGCACCTTTTTGCACCAACACTTCACTGTCGGCAGAGAGATCGACGGCAACCAGAATGTGTTTATAGCCCATGGCCTCACTCCTAAAGTCAGCCCCTTTTGGGGGTGGGAAAACATTGAAACCTGATCAGAAATTAGCACTGTCTCGGCAGCAAGACTGTCGTGTAGATCTCACTGCTGAAGCGCATAACGGAAGTTTATACTTCTCCAACATGAATGGGGTTGAAAAGTGACCATCAGGCAGGGAGAATAATCATTACTACAAGAATTTGCCTCGAAGAATTGAGAACGTTCAAGACGTCTAACATCGAGCATTTTCAGGTTGTTTGGGTATATTAGATTGAAAACAGGGAACCATAGCATGTTAGCAAAACCGATGATCGACCAGCTCAATGCACAGATTAATTTGGAGTTTTTTTCATCAAATCTATACTTACAAATGAGCGCCTGGTGCGAAGACAAAGGTTTCGAAGGTGCAGCTCAGTTTTTGCGCAAGCATGCCGTAGAAGAAATGGAGCATATGCAACGTCTATTTACCTACGTAAGCGAGACGGGTGCACTGCCAATTTTGGGCACGATTGAAGCGCCGCGCCATCAGTTTGAGTCGTTAGGTGAAGTGTTCCGTGAAACTTACCAACACGAACAGCTGATCACACAAAGGATTAATCATTTGGCGCATGTGGCATTCACATCGCAGGATTACTCAACATTCAATTTCCTGCAGTGGTATGTCGCAGAGCAACATGAAGAAGAGAAACTCTTTAAAGGGATCTTGGACAAGATTGAGCTCGTAGGGGAAGACGGAAAAGCCCTGTTCTTCATTGATAAAGATTTGGCAGAAATGGCCAAACAAGAATCCACTTCTGTGATGGATAGCCCAGCGGCCTAAGACCTGATCGCTAGCGTCTTCGCCTTGGGCTCCCGCTGAAGTTTATGATGGGAGATGACACCATGAGCGGAGACGCATTAATTATTGCGATTTTTTTCGTGACACTGGCAAACATTCTGCGCTATTTCAGTTCACTGCGCGCGCTGCTCGGCATGATGCGCGAAGCCAATCCATTGCTCTACCAGCAAATGCACCGCGGCAACAATAACTTCTTTTCTTCGCAAGGCGACATTAGCCGGCAGAAGCGGCTTTATCACTACATTCGAAGCCAAGAATACCTCCACCATCATGACGATGCGTTTATTGCCAAGTGCAATAAAGTCCGACACCTATTTATCCTTTCGACTGCCCTTGTACTCGCTTTGGTTGTTTCACTCTTTTTTGTGGCGTTCGCTGGTTTATAACGGTTACTTCACGTATGTCTGAAAAAAACGCTGACCGAGGTTAGCGTTTTTTTTGTTACCCTCCCATTCTAAGAGCAACGTAGATATACCTATCTGATGTAATGGAGATTTCTGTGGATCACTTCTTGGGATGGTGGCGAACCAGTTCTGAAGGCCTTAACTGGAACTGGTTAGAACATATTGCACTTCTACTCGCCGCGGCGGCATTTTCTTGGTTGGTGTGGAAGGTGGTGTTTGGCAAATTGGTGTCGGTTTCGAAAACCACCAAAACACAGTGGGACACCATTGTGTTGCAATCAGTGAGTGTGCCAATCAGTGTATTGATTTGGTTGTGGCCGTCGAGCTATGCCATCGATAGCCTGATGGAAGTGACGAGTAAAGCCAGCGAAAATTGGTTTGCTGTCTCTCGTCGCGTCATGCTATTTGGTGTGGTGCTTTGGATTTTGCTGCGGTTGGTCAACAAGGTTGAAGCCTATCTGATGACGTCCGAAACCCGTGACCAAACCACAGTGTCTGCCATGGGGCATATCTTCCGCTTATTGCTCGCCGTTATCGGTGTGCTGACGGCGCTGCAAGAGTTTGGTATTAGCCTGACAGGCTTACTGACCTTTGGTGGCGTGGGGGGCTTAATCGTCGGTTTGGCGGCCAAAGATCTCCTGTCGAACTTCTTCGGCGGCTTGATGATTTACTTCGATCGCCCATTTAGCGTTGGCGATTGGATCAGTTCGCCGGACCGAAACATTGAAGGCACGGTGGAGCGAATTGGTATGCGTATGACCATGATCCGCTCCTTTGAAAGCCGCCCTATCTATGTACCGAATTCCGTGTTCAGCAGCATCGTGGTACAGAATCCGTCTCGTATGCAGCATCGCCGCATCAATGAAACGTTTGGGCTACGCTACAAAGACGCAGACAAAATGGCGGTGGTGGTGGCTGACGTGAAGAAAATGCTCGAAGCCCATCCGGACATCGAACAGCGCGCCACCATGATGGTGAACTTCGATGCCTTTGCGGGCTCCTCGCTGAATTTCTTTATTTATACCTTCACCAAAACCGTTAACTGGGCGAAATACCACGAAGTGAAACAAGATGTGATGCTCAAGGTTGTCCAGATTGTTCATGGGCATGGCGCAGATTTCGCTTTCCCAACCCGAACAGTGAGTTTTGATAAGGGCGACATGGCGGAGGCAAACATGCCATTGCCCGAGCAATTAAATGAAACGCCAAATCAATACTAGGCGAGGGGGAGACCAGGGGTAGGCAAGACCACGTCAACCATAAGGTGCTTATCTGGGTCTGGCTCAATGCGAACAGGGCGGCTACAATGCCGCCCTATTTATAAGCAGCAAGCGGTGGCATTCCCCACCTTTGGTATGCAAAGCGAAGAGCGTAAAAATGAAGCAAGTTGATGTCGTGATCATTGGTGCAGGTGCTGCGGGCCTTATGTGTGCTGCGCAGGCTGGAAAGCGTGGTCGCTCCGTATTGGTGGTCGATAACGGCAAAAAGCCGGGACGAAAAATCCTGATCTCAGGGGGCGGTCGCTGTAATTTCACCAACTATGATGTCACCTCGGCCAACTTTGTTTGTCGCAATCCGCACTTCGCAAAATCTGCATTGGCTCAATACAGCCAATGGGACTTCTTCTCCATGGTGAACGAACACGGTATCGCCTGGGAAGAGCGCGAGCATGGTCAGCTGTTCTGCATCGATTCGGCGAAAGACATTGTCGAAATGCTGCTTAAAGAATGCGATCTTCCGAATGTAGAGCAACGCTACCGTTGTGATGTTCATGACATCGAAAAAACAGACGATGGCTTCACGTTGAAGTTAGATACCGACACGATTGCATGCCAATCGCTGGTGGTGGCGACGGGAGGCTTGTCGATGCCTAAGCTCGGTGCGACCCCGTTTGGTTACCACATTGCAGAGCAGTTTGGCCTGAAACGTATCCCAACCACCGCAGGTCTGGTGCCTTTCACGCTGCACGACAAAGATAAAGCGGCATTTTCTGATTTATCCGGTATCGCGATTCCTGTGGTGATCACCTCTGACAGCGGCGTCACCTTTAAAGAAAACCTGCTTTTCACTCACCGAGGCTTGTCTGGCCCTGTGGTACTGCAGATCAGTTCATACTGGAACCCGGGCGAGAAAGTCGCCGTAAACCTGTTACCTGATCTGGATTTGGCTGACACGCTCAACGCCATGCGTGACAAACACCCGGCGCAAAGCCTGAAGAACAGCTTGTCTCGCCTACTGCCAAAGCGTTTGATTGAAGCCTTGATTATGCGTGGAGACATTGAAGACAAACCACTTAAACAGTTAAACCCGAAAGACATTCAATCGCTGTCAGACTACTTCCATGCTTGGAACATTGCGCCGAATGGTACTGAAGGTTATCGCACCGCAGAAGTGACATTGGGCGGCGTAGATACTGACGAGTTATCATCGAAAACCATGGAGGCCAAAGATATTGCTGGCCTGTATTTTATCGGTGAAGTGATAGACGTATCGGGCTGGTTGGGGGGCTACAATTTCCAATGGGCGTGGAGTTCTGGCTGGGTGGCGGGTCAACACGTTTAAGCGCTTTGGCGTGCCCAGTGAAGCATTTTATAAAGCCATGACGTGTCATGGCTTTTTGCGTTTATGAAGGATGTCACGCACGCAATGCTTTGCTTTTGTTGCGGATAGTCAGGAAATCGTTAATCTCTCGAGACTTGTGCAAGTTTAGGGAACGGTTCAATGAATGCAAACACGAAAAATGATAACGCATCGATTATTGCGGGTTTTTGGCGTACTAACGCGTGGGGGTATTCTACCCAAGCGCTAAATCGATTTATCGAGCAGCTTGTCGAGACCGACGTGAAAGATTTCGACCACGCCTATGTGTATCGCAGCGAAGCGGCATTTGGGCAAGCATTGTCCCTCTCTCCAAACCTTCGAGACAATATCAATATCATCACCAAGTGCGGTATTCGTGGCGGGGGTGACAACCCACTTGATGCGACGTCAGTGAACCACTATGACTCGAGCAAAGCGACTATCCTAGCGTCAGTCGATCACTCATTGAAGGCGCTCGGTACCGATTACGTTGATACCTTGCTGCTACATCGCCCTGATTATCTGATGGATGTTGATGCCGTAAACGATGCATTCAATACGCTAAAAGCACAGGGAAAAGTGAAGCAGTTTGGTGTGTCGAACTTCAATACCTCGCAGTTTTCTTTGCTACAAAGTACCTTGGATGTACCGCTCGTCACGAACCAAATTGAGTTTTCGCCGTTTGAAACCAGCGCGCTGGACAATGGCCTGCTCGACCAATGTTATCAGCATCGCATTCGTCCTATGATTTGGTCTTGCTTGGGCGGCGGACGTTTGTTTGATAAGACGGATGCCGTGACCCAAAGGCTGACACAGGGCTTAAGCGGTTTAATGGAAGAGGTCGGCGTGTCTTCGCTGACTGAGCTTATTTATGCATGGGTACTGACCCTGCCAAGTCAGCCGCAGATCATTACCGGCTCTGGCAAGATTGAGAACATTCGTCCTTTGGTTAACGCGCGTGATATCCGACTGACAAGAGAGCAGTGGTATCAAGTGTGGTCTGCCGCTGTGGGGCATGATGTGAAGTAAGCGCACTTTGGGGATGCCCGAAAAGAGTGAGCAAAAAGGCGCAATATGCGCCTTTTTCGTGTCTGACTAGCGTAAAAAAGTCCTCAGCATCAGTTTTTGCCACCACTTGCCATACGGTGGTGTGAGCAATTTACCAGGGTTTATTTTCCCACGGGTGAAGACGGTTTTGGCATGGCTGAAGGTGCGAAACCCTTCAATGCCGTAATAGCTGCCCATGCCCGATGCGCCAACGCCGCCGAAGGGCGCATCGTCCACAGCGACATGCACAACGGTGTCATTGATGGCCAGTGATCCTGAATGGGTATGTTTGATAACGTGTTGCTGAAAATCTTTATCAAACGTCATCACATACAGCGCGAGAGGGCGAGGCTGGCGGTGCAATGTGCTGACCACGTCGTGCACATCTTTGTAAGTCATGATTGGCAAAATCGGGCCGAAGATTTCTTGTTGCATCACGGCACTGTCTGCTGGTGGATTAATGACAAGATGCAGTGCCATTTTTCGCGTGCCACGGTCGATGGCAGGTTCAGCTAGGTGGATGACAGTTGCGCCGACCTCCCTTGAGGTATCAATCAAAGATTCAAGGCGAGAAAACTGGCGATCGTTAATGATGGCGGTTCTGTCTTTGCTGTTAATGCCTTTGGGGTATGCCGCCTGCCATTTTGCGCGCAGCGCTTCAACAAAAGGCTCAAGCGAAGTTTCGGGAACAAACACGAAATCTGGCGCGACGCAGATTTGCCCTGCATTGAGGTTTTTACCAAAAAGCATGCGATCAGCCGCAAGGGCGGGATCAATGTCTGGTGCCACGATAACGGGCGATTTACCGCCGAGTTCTAGGGTGACAGGCGTAAGGTTTGCTGACGCGGCCTCCATGACTTTTTTGCCCACTTCCGTTGAACCGGTAAAGAGCAGGTGATCGAACGGCAGTTTACAGAAGGCACTGGCAACGGCCGCTTCACCGTCAACTACGCTCACTTGTTCTGTCGGGAATGCGTCGCCGAGCATGGCTTTGATGACGAGATTGGTGTTGGGTGTGAATTCGCTGAGTTTGAGCATCACGCGGTTGCCCGCGGCAATGGCTGTCATCAGCGGAATAATGCTGAGTGTCACCGGAAAATTCCACGGTACAACAATGCCCACCACCCCCAGCGGTTGGTAGTGAACTTTCACGGAGGCTGGTGTAAGCAATAAGCCCGTTGAGCGAGAAGAAGGGCGCATCCAACGTTTGAGCTTGCGCTTGGTGTAGCGCAGCATTTGGAAACACGGCAGGATATCTGCAATCAGCGTGTCTGTGTCGCTGCGGTGGCCATAGTCTTGAGATAGGGCGTCAACGAGTGCTTTGTAGTGTTGTTTGAGTGCTTTTTGCAGCTTATTGAGATCATGAATACGATCTTCATACGCCACATCAGGATTGACGTTGCTGTGCTCAAACAAGGTTGCAAACTGCGTTTCTAACGCCGAGATTTGCTGTTCAACAGGAACCATACTTGCCATTGATACCACGCCCATGTGTGCATTTCCCTTTTGCAGACACCATCTTCTAACATTAAGGTCAGACCAGCACAAAGGCAAGCGTCAGACCACTGATTACCGCACGGATTTGTGTTGTCTGTCTGCGTCAAACGTGTCCATAAAGTGATGAAAGTATTGGTCTACTTTCTCTGCATTTTCTTCTTCACCCATCGCCTTCATCAAAACAATACCGACTTCGCAGGTACATAGCGCACCCTCGGGCTGGTTGCGTCGTAAGCTGTATTCCGTCACCAAACCTGAGGATAGGACGACGGTGGGAATGTCTTGCAGCCATGGGCTCTTATTGCGCATTTTCTTCGCCTGCTGCCATGTCGCGTCCAAAATGATGAAGTGGATGGGCTTGGCTTCTGGTTTAGAGCGACGACGCGTTGTGATCTGCTCGAGCGGCACGGCATCGTCGCTTAAAAAAACCAACACGGGTTCGGCGGCAGGATCGGCCAGCAAGGTCAGCAATTCGATCGGGGGATCTTTCCGTTGCCAAACATGGCGGCGGCAATGGGGCAAGCATGCTTCAAGCAATTGCCCAGTGTTGGTGGCGCGTTCGGTTTCTGTCTCGTGCATTAATAGCTCGATACGCACTTGGCTATCGAGTTTTGGCACTGCGTCACACAGGCAGTTGTAGTGAAAGCCACAGCCTGAGCATGGCGCGGGTTTTGTCTGTGGTGAATGTGTTGATGGCGCCATGTGTTCCTCAGTCAGGCTCATGTTTATGTGAATATGCCGCCATCAACACTGGGTTATTGGCGGCATCGTTGCGCGTTTATTGTAATGTTATGCCTTCTCGTGCAGGGTAAATACCGTCGGCAAACAAGTAGGTGTCGGCACTGTCTGGCTTGCTGGCCTCGGGGGCGGTCGATGGATTGCCAGGGTAGCGTTGGCCGTTAAATTCGAGCACATGGGTTGCAGGTTTCGCGCCACCGCCGCCCACCGGCATGATGAGGTTGTGCCAACCATAGCTAGTGACATTGCTCATTTGGAAGGGCAAGTGTACCAGCGTGACGCGGCTGTTGAACTGCCAGTCCCCCTTGTTGTTGGCGAACACCAGTAAGGTGCACCCGCCACTGCCACACCAATCGGTCATCACGAGCAATTCGTCTTGTCCATCTTGGTTCAGATCTTGTGTCAGCCATCGGTACGTCACGGGGTCTATTTTATCGAGCGCTTCACCCAAATAGGCTTTTAACGCCGCATCGACCTTCGAATTGGGTGTCGCTGAGCCGTTAACCCCATTTTTGGCGGGCGCATTGCTGGCTTCTGCATGGTTGCCGACCATCAGAGATAGACTCAACCCTTCTTTGCCAAGGCTGTATTTTCGGCCGCTTACCACTTCGCTGTCGGTGTGCAGTGAAAAACCGTTGCGTGTAAATACGCGTTCACTGACCAAAAAGCGTCCTTGATGACGTGTCATCATGACATGGACTTCGCGATCATTCACTTGCTGCCAAACCCCGGTTTCCTCGATGGGGGATTCGCCCGCTTCTTGGTAGGTGGTTTTTGCTGAATGATCGGCGTTCAACGTAAGGGTGGTGCTGAGCGCGATGCTACCCAGACGCGTTATGCCCTGATATTCGCCAACCCACGTTTGCGTTGGGTCATCGGCAGACAAGGTTGCGCAGCCCTTGAAGACTTTCCCGTTTTTATCAAAGGTGGCTGTCCAGCCATACAAGCTGTCGCTCATGGTGTCGTTACAGATGTTGGCGTTCAGCGTCAAGGTCGCGCCATTTGCGGTGTAGGTGCGCGAGGTGGGTGTGATAGTGCGATCTGACAAGGTGAAG
The DNA here is from genome assembly GCA_042096095.1 of Enterovibrio sp. Classification (GTDB taxonomy): domain Bacteria; phylum Pseudomonadota; class Gammaproteobacteria; order Enterobacterales; family Vibrionaceae; genus Enterovibrio. The sequence goes on along the minus strand of JBELME010000001.1, from coordinate 30,463 downwards.
CGCTCTGGTGTGCCGCCAAGTGAGTTGACGTTGAGTGTATTGCCTTCAATAGACACAGACCATGACGGCTCATTGCCTGCGGCAAAAGTGTTGTTTCGCGCTTGTTTACAGCCATCAATTTCAGCAGAAATCAGATTCACTTGGCTGACTTTAAACACCGCTGGGTAGTCGGCAGCAAAGCCGTCAGAGGCGGGTTGAACAAATTCACCAATCACTTCACCATAAATACTGGCGTAAGGGCTTGGTGTCATCATGGTGCCTTTTTGGGCGAGGTTCGCGTCCAGTTCAAGCCAATATTGGTTTTTGCTGCCACAGGGAGAGATGGCGCTGACTTCGTGGCCTAGCGTGACATTGCCGCGCAACATAAAGCGCTGTGGCGTGGCGGCGACATGGGAAGGCGCGGTTTGTGCGGCTTGCTCGAGCTGGTCGGAATTACCCAGTTCGACAGGTTCAGAAGGCGATAAACTACAGGCTGACAGCAAGCCGATCGCAGAAAGGCTGCCGAGCAGTTGGAGACGTTGTCGATATTGGGTCAACAAGGGAGATTCCTCTTCTCTTTGTTTTCGTTACGGGTTAAAACCGTGAGTCACCGATTAATCAATGGATCGTTTACGGGGAAATTATGGCGTACTGGCTACTAAAAACCGAGCCTGACACTTTTTCTATAGACACCTTAAAACAGCAAAAGGTCTCTTGCTGGGAAGGTGTGCGCAATTATCAGGCGCGAAACATGATGCGTGATGGCATGAAAGTGGGCGATCAGGCGTTTATTTACCACTCCTCCTGCAAGGATGTAGGCGTCGTTGGTATTGCGGAAGTGGTGAAAGAGGCGTATCCCGATCATTTTCAGTTTGATCCAGAAAGCCACTACTTCGACCCGAAAAGTGCGCCGGATAAACCGCGCTGGATCATGGTAGATGTCGCTTACAGCCAACACCTCAATTATGTGTCGCTGGCGCGAATCAAAGCGAACCCTGCGTTGGAAGAGATGCCTTTGGTAAAGCGCGGCAATCGCCTGAGTATTATGCCGCTGACGGAATCGCAATGGCATGAAATCATCGCCATGTCTGAAAGCAAAGGGCGTTGAGTTGTTCCGCTGAGGCTGTCGCTATCGACGCAAGAAATGGGCGGGCAAAGAAAAAGGCAGCGGGGGAATGGCTGCCTTTTAATCACGCTCTTTTTGTTTGCTGATTGCGTCGCGTGTTCAATCGTCAAATTGCGCGGCGCTTACGCGGGCCTTATTCCAAGTTCAGCAGGTATTTCTCTAAGTAGCGTGCAACGGCTTCATCCGCATGACTGCCGATAACTTCGTTGTCTGGTAGTGTTGCTTTCACTCGTGGGTGCGCGGTTTCCATGATCAAACCTTTTTTCGCGGCGCTGAGCATTTCAACGTCGTTCATGCCGTCACCGAATGCAATGCATTCATCCAAGCTAAAGCCTTTCAGCTCTGCAACGGCTTTCAATGCTTCACCTTTCGATACGCCCGCTGCCATAACTTCTAAGCAGAATGGCGTTGAGAACGCGATGCTAACTTGGTCACCAAATTTCTCTGTGAAGGTTTTTTCGTAATTCGTTAGATAGTCATGGTCGTGACGAATAAAGAAAACCTTCGCAATGTCTTCTAATGGCGGATTTTCTGGGTCGAACTCGGTGAAGCTGAAGCCTGATTCGTTGTGGTATTTAGCCAGATCTTCATCAACACGGTTTAGCAACCAGTCGTTTTCACGGTAGATGTGAATGGTGACGGTTTCGTCGTCTTTTACCATCTTGATCAGTTCAGCAACCAACTCTGGGTCCACATTACGGCTGAATACGAGGTTGTCGTCAGCGTCATGCACGCGTGCGCCGTTTGAGGTGATCATGAAGGCTGGGATGCCCACGTTCTTGCGGATGCTGGCAACATCAATGTGGTGACGACCTGTCGCAAAAACAAAGTGTTCGCCTTTGTTGTGAAGACGTTGAAGGACGTCGCGCGTATAAGGGGCGATTTTATGGTCGGGTGTCAGCAGTGTGCCGTCAAGATCAGACGCAACGATTTTGTACATGGAAACCTCGGTAGGGGAGAAGATGTTCTTAACCTAACCAGTGTATCCAAGGTGAAGATAAAGAAAAGGGATCAAAGTGACGGTTATTTTTTCCTGTTTAGTCGAAATAACCGTCATATCGTGCGGTGGCTTGTGGCAACACCGTTAGGCCGTTTGCTCAAGAGGCGCGGTTTCTTGCTCTGGCTGTTGCGCGCGGAAGAAGGTCAGCACATACGTCAGTGCTTTGTCGCGGAGCTCATCACGTTCAAACAGCAATTCGTGGCGTGATTCTGGCACGATTTGGAATTGAATCGGCTGACCTGACGCTTGTCTGTCGCGGTAGAAACGGAACATGGTCTCGTTACACACGATTTCATCGCGAGCGGCCTGCATCATCAAAATAGGCATGTCGATGTCTTTCGCAAGGCTCACCGCATGCTCGCAAGAGGTCATGCTTTGCCAAATCCACTGCGCACTTGGGCCGCCAACTTGTACTGTCTCGTTTTCTTCATACAGCTCTCTGAACCACTGATAACGTGCTTCAGACTTCGTGAGCAGGTTATGTTTGAACGGTTTTGCCCAGTATGGCACCTGACCGGGTGCAAACCCTGCAGGGTGCTGCAACTGAGAAAGCACACGGCACAGAGGCTTTGCGGTTGCACGTAGCAAGGGTGAAAGGTTGATCCCAAGCATAGGCGCACTCAGTGCCATGGCATCAATGGCCGCAGGTTTACGCGCTGCATACAAGGTGGCGATCGCGCCTCCCATGGAATGCGCCAAAATCATGCGCTGCTGGTGGACTTTTTGCGTCACCACGTTGTCAATGAAGGCTTCGAGGTCGTCCACGTAGTCGTCGAACTCAACAACATGCCCGATATCGCTGCCTGTCACCAAACGGTGGCTGATACCTTGGCCGCGGTGATCGTAGCTGTAAACGTCGTACCCCTGTTGAAACAGGTCGTAGAAAACTTCTTGGTATTTTTCTGTGCACTCAATACGGCCGTTTACCACAACAATGGCTTTGGTGTGCTCAGGCGATGTAAAAGCGCACCACTGTAAGCGCAGTCCGTCTTTACCTATGAACTGTCCCTGCTGACGCGATGCCCAAAATGGCCCAATAGACGCTTCCATGGCGTCTGTAAGCTCAGATTCGCGAGTAAATAAAAAAGGGTGTTCAATTACCATGTCTAATCCCGTCGGGGTTTTTATTTAGCATATCATGTGTCGTCATTTCTGCCCTGCGTTTGTGCCATTGAGTTGGCAATCAATAAAAGAAAACAGCCGGCATAGGCCGACTGCTTGACTATTTTTATGCCGCTTCTCGTTTATTTACTCAACCCGTTGAGTGCAAGTCACAGCCCACGTTTATTCGCTAGGCCTTGGTATCTGGTTGGTATCTTTCTGACAGACCTATCGATAAAACAGGAAAAATGCGACGGCATGGGTTTCTTATCAAAAAGCGATTGGGGCAAGCGTAATTTGCTTAAAAAATGGCAGTATTTTTGTGGGAGGAAGAGGTAACGGAAGGAGACTCACGGTAGAGTAGAGAGATGCAGAAAAAAATCTTCTATGTTGAGCTACTTCGTATTGTGGCTGCCGTTGCTGTGATCGCCATTCATGTCCTTGGCCCCTATCGTCACTTGTTGGGGCAGATCCCTGATTCTGATTGGGTATCCGCGGTGTTGATCAACGGCGCAAGTCGATGGGCTGTGCCTGTATTTATCATGATTACAGGTGCATTAATTCTATCGGACACCCGGCCATTTTCAGCGTCATACTTTGTCCGTCGTCGGGTCATGAAGGTGTTTGTGCCCTTTCTTGTTTGGTCCTTGTTTTATGGGCTGCTGGCGGCGGTTTCGTTAGACGGTGTCAATTGGACGGAAACGATCGCGCGGCTAACGGCGTTTCCGTATCAAGAGACCTATTATCACCTCGGCTTTTTCTACTATTTTCTGCCGCTGTATGTCGTTATTCCCTTGCTTAGGCCTGCGGCTCAGCACCAAGACCCGCGTTACTTTAATACCTTGCTTGGGGTGTGGATTGCGCTTTGTACGTTTCGCTTAGCGGGTTTGAATTTAGGGATAGTGGAAGATTTGCTGCTTTATGGCGGGTATTTACTGCTGGGATTGGCGCTTCATCGAAATGATATTCCAATCAAAGGGCTGCTCTTTGCTGGGCTTCTCGCGCTCGTCGCCACGGAATACACGGCGCTGAGCCAGAGTGCATTGCAAGGTAGATACACCAGCGCGGGGTGGTTCTCTTATAAAACCATCAACACAGTGCTGATCGCAGCCATGGTATTTGGCCTGTGTAAATATTGGGCTGAACGTATTTCACCAAATCGTCAGCAACGTCTCGTCGCATTAAGTCGTCAATCTTTGGGGATTTATCTCATTCATCCGATTTTCCTGTGGCCTATTCGCGAATGGGGTGGCACGTTTGATATGGCATGGCTGACCATTCCATTAGTGACGTTAGTGGTGTTTGTGTTGTCCTATTGGACAAGCCGCGCGCTCTCGTCATCGCGGTGGACGGCATGGCTGGTGCCATAAGGCAAAACGGCCTGTGGCGGCGCTAAAATAAAAACGCGGAAACCTTCGTCTCCGCGTTTTAGGGTGAGGTTGCCGTGTGGCATTAATCGACGCGTTGTAGCTTTGCGAAGTGCAGGAACTGTAACCCTTTGTAGGTCAATGTGCCGCAATCACCCGGCTGAAGTGCATGGTAGTAATGAACGCCCACTTGGAATTCGCGCTTAGGGCCGCCAGCCAAAGGTTGAACGTAGATCCAATACTCTTCTGGATCTTCGTGCTGCTCTGGAGAAGGCAGCGCAACAGACTGTTTGTCTAAGATGCGGATATCAATGGCGCGCTCTTCTGCGCCTTTGCCGAGAGAGTGTTTTTGAAACGACAGGAAAAAATACACTGTCGAAATCACGGCCAACGCAACTAAGAGTAAAATCAAAGAAATTGGCACGGTGTTCTCCTGTTCCGGCCTGAAGAAGTCGAGCATGAGTCTACTTCAGACTCTACCCGTGCAAACCTCAGTGCGATTGGTTTCGTGATCAATCGCACTCATATAGTCAGTCGTTGCAGTGAATGTAAACGAAGTTAAAGGATTTTCTCATTTCCGTCGAATTGACGTAAGCTAATGAAATGAAGGTATAAAGGGTATGAGACCCGACGCCCAAGGAGGTCAGCATGGATGATATTGCTGTCGTAGTGAGAAATAGTCGTCGTTTAGAACGGCTGCTCAAGGAGCATTACCACGCTCAAGGCCGTGGGCTTCATGAGCTGGTATCGAGCTGCCAAGAGCGCTTACCCCATGACGTGATTGCGAAACTGAGGTTTGTTGCAACCGTCCGAAATAAAGCTGTGCATGAAGATGGCTATGAAGTGGATGACATGCGCGGGTTTGTTTCTGCCTGCAAGCAGTGTGAAAAAGAATTGCAGCCTCGCAGTAATCGAATGATTTGGCGAATGGCTTTTTTCCTCATTTTCGCCGTCACAGCGGGCGCGGTATGGTTCTATATCGAAAACTGGCGACACATTGTCGGCACTTAGTCGCGTTCCATCCTAATGAATACAAACAAACTAAAGCAGGCCCGTTAAAGGAGCCTGCTTTTTTATTGTCTGATGCCTAACAGCGTTGAAGTCTCATGTTTCTCGAGGGGACTTGGGTAGAGCAAGGCGCGGATCCTAAAGGGTATGAGCTGTCCCTCAATGTGGGGCTGATTTTGGCTTTTGATGTGTTGTTCGCTTTCTGAGAGGTGTACGGTGGACTTTCTTTATGCCATCTCTAGACTTGGTTGGCTTGATTTTAAGGGAATGAAAACATGCTGAGTTGGTTGGCCGTTTGTTGTTCAGGAGTGCTGCATATCAATGCCGCCTATAAAGGACCGCGATGGCAATTTTATCTTTTTAAGCCATTAACGATCGCGTTGATGATGCTTATTGCCGTTTTTGGCGGAGATCCAAACGGGTATACCTATCTGATCTTGGCAGGCTTGCTGTTTTCACTGTTTGGTGATGTGTTTTTAATGCTGCCAAAAGACCGCTTCATTCCCGGTTTGTTGAGCTTTCTCGTGGCGCATATCATCTACAGCGTCGCGTTCTGGCAAAGCTTTGAAGGGGCGATGGTGTGGTGGCTACCTTCTTTGATTGGGGCTGCTAGCGTCATTGTTTTCTTATTGCTGCTGCCAAATCTTGGCGCATTGCTCATTCCTGTGGGTATTTACATTGCCGTGATCGCGCAAATGGCGTGGGGGGCGGGTGAGTTTTGGATGAATGCGGGTACACAGCCTGCAGCCTATGCCTTTGGTGGTGCATTGTTGTTTATGATGTCCGATACCATCTTGGCATTTGAGCGATTTAAAGGGCCATTTAAAGCGTCTGTTCTTCTTGTTATGACGACCTATTTTTGTGCGCAAGGGCTGATCACAGCCTCCGTGCTTTCGCTGTAAGGAAGTGTGTTTATGTCATGGGTTCAGGTTTATAGCGCCGCCAACGCGTTAGAAGCACACAGTTTAAAAGGCATGTTGGGATCGCAAGGCATTGAAGTGATGCTCAAAGGGGAGTCGCTATCCAGTGCTGCTGGTGAGCTTCCACCCGATATTGTGGCGGTGACGTTGTGGGTGGATGTCATGCAAGAAGACAAAGCGCGCCAAGCACTTGAAGTTTATGAGGAGCAAAGTGAAACGATCTGGCATTGTTCACATTGCCAAGAAGAGAACGGCGGGAGTTTTGAAGTGTGTTGGCAGTGTAATACACCTCGAGGTGAAACCTGATTGAGCTTGTGCCACATCAACTTATTCAGTGAATAAATGTGATTCCATGCGTGTAGAGATCAGACCGTCAGACAACGTCTGGAGCGAAAATGTCATCTTCTGTTCATGTTCACCAAATCCTAAATCACCTCAGCACTGGACCAATGTCAGAGCTTGACCTTACCCAATGGGTGACAGAGCAATGGGGTGCGACAGCAAGATTTCATACGTGTAGCCAGCAAGATCTGCTGTTCAGTGAAGTTTTGGTGTTTCTCCGTCGACGAAAGAAAATCATCGAGCAGTCTGGCACCTTGTTGGTGAACGCAGCGCGAGTCTGTCAGAACTGAGTGGATGTATTAATACACTTCTGAAATAGAAAAGGCCTCGAACGAGGCCTTTTTGACATCAGGAAAACACGGATGAAAAATGAAGGTTAGTACTTACTTACCAATCATGTATTTTTGGCGAATACCGAGCAGTGCGAAAATCCCGAAAAAGAGAATCGACCACTTTTCCCAACGCGTCATGTTCACTTTATCGCCAAACGCACCGATGAAAATCAGCATTTGAAGACCGTGCATGCAGAATAAGAATGCGGTCATGATGTAAAGTGCCATCGCGGCAACGCCGGGAAATGGGTAGACAATATTGGTGAACAATACGAGCCAAACAAAGCCGATGGCGGCTTTTGCTAATAAAATGAGTGCGTTCATACTTCCTCTCTCTGATACAACCGGAAGCTGACTTGTCCGGCATGTTTTTCCTTAACCATGTCCCAATGCTGGGGCACATCGATAGCGCCCAATTCTTTTTCCGCCTCGATGTAAATCATGGCGTTAGGGCTGAGCCAGCCATTTTGTTCCAAACGTGTGATGACGTCTGACAGCAAATCTTTGCGAAACGGCGGATCGATAAACACCACGTCAAACGCTTGTCCAGCCTGTGACAAATAACTCAAAGCATCAGTATTGACTACCATGGCCTTGTCGGCGTTCAACGTATTGATATTCAGTCTAATTTGGTCTGCAGCACCTTTATCAAGCTCCAGCAGGGTGACATGCTCTGCTTGGCGAGACAAGGCTTCAAGGCCCAGGCCACCGCTGCCTGCAAACACATCTAAGCATTTTGCTTGATAGAGATCGGCCGCCAACCAGTTAAAGACGGTTTCTTTAACACGGTCTGTGGTTGGGCGCAGGCCTTCGACGTTTTTCACGGGAAGCTTACGGCCGCGCCATTTGCCACTGATGATACGGACAAAACCGGATCCGCCACCTGTTGATGCAGATGGATTGTTGCCCCTGCTCGTGTTGCGTGTCGCAGGGTTTTTTGGGTTACGTCTTACCATAGATTTTTTGACCGCCAAGAAGGTGTTAGTATATGTCGGTTCGGTAACGATTCTGCATTCCCCTTATTTAGCGCGTCAACGACGTAAGGACTTCGGTCACTTTCGCCGAGTTTGTTACGCTGCAAGGAATGTGTTTGTATTTCGTTACCACACTGCATTCATAGGCGCAGTGTTCACAGTTTTTGATCAGCTCGCTGTTATCGCGCCGATTGTACCAATCATGCTTTAGGATTTGCCAATGGCAGAAAAAAAGAAACGCGGATTTATGTCCTGGCTGGGTTCCGGCCGCAAGAAAGATGACCAAGAAGAACAGCAACAGGCAGAAGCCCAAGCCGCCGAAGAAGCACGCCTGAAAGCGGACGCAGATGCTCAAGCGCA
>JBELME010000001.1:0-21854 GCA_042096095.1 Enterovibrio sp. | reverse complement strand
CGCAAGCGGCGGAAGAAGCTCGCCTGAAAGCGGAAGCAGAGGCCCAAGCGCAAGCAGCCGAAGAAGCGCGTTTGCAAGCAGAAGCTGACGCGCAAGCGCTGGCTGAAGAAGAACCGAAAGCAGAACAAGAAAAACCAAAGAAAGAAGGCTTTTTTGCTCGTTTGAAGCGTGGTCTTCAGAAGACCAAGCTGAATATCGGTGCAGGGTTCTTTGGTTTATTCAGCGGCAAGAAAATTGATGATGAACTGTTTGAAGAGTTAGAAGAACAACTTCTGATCGCAGACGTTGGCATGGATACCACCACCAAAATCATCGATAGCCTGACAGATAAAGCAAGCCGCCGTGAATTGAAAGACGGTGAAGCGCTCTATGGCCTGCTCAAGCAGGAAATGGCCGAGATTTTAAGCAAAGTTGAAAAGCCACTTGAAGCCAAGTGCGAGAATGGCCCGTTTGTTATTCTGATGGTTGGTGTGAATGGTGTGGGTAAAACCACCACCATTGGTAAACTGGCGAAGCAATTCCAACAGCAAGGTAAATCTGTGATGTTGGCTGCGGGTGACACATTCCGCGCCGCGGCAGTTGAACAGCTTCAAGTTTGGGGTGAACGCAACAACGTTCCTGTTATTGCTCAACATACTGGCGCAGACAGTGCATCTGTTATCTATGATGCTATTGAGGCGGCAAAAGCGCGTAACGTGGATGTGGTGATTGCAGATACCGCAGGACGCTTGCAGAACAAGTCACACTTGATGGAAGAACTGCGCAAAATTGTTCGCGTGATGAAAAAGCTCGACCCGAATGCGCCGCATGAAATCATGCTGACCATCGATGCGGGTACAGGGCAGAACGCCATCAGCCAAGCGCGTTTATTCAACGACATTGCGCCGCTTTCTGGCATCACCCTGACCAAGCTTGATGGTACAGCAAAAGGTGGCGTTATCTTCGCGGTTGCCGATCAGTTCAACATTCCACTTCGATACATCGGTGTGGGTGAAGGGATTGATGATTTACGACCGTTCGTTGCAGAAGACTTTATCGAAGCACTATTCAGTCAGGAGGATTGATCAGCGTGATCCGGTTTCAGCAGGTAAGCAAGGCCTACCGTGGTGGGCAGCAAGCGTTACAGAAAGTGAGCTTTCACTTGCCGAAAGGCGACATGGCGTTTTTGACTGGTCACTCAGGTGCCGGTAAAAGCACCTTGCTGAAGTTGCTCTGTGCGATTGAACGACCAAGCGACGGGCAAATCCTGTTCAATGGTCACGATATCTCCAGAATTGATCGCAAAGATATTCCTTTTCTGCGTCGTCACATTGGGGTGATTTTTCAAGACCACAAACTCTTGATGGACCGCAGTGTGTTCGACAACGTGGCATTGCCGCTGCGCATTGAACAAGCGAATGAATCGGACATCAAGAAACGGGTGTCCGCGGCCTTAGATAAAGTCGGTCTTCTGGATAAATCCGCGTGTTTGCCTATCCAGCTTTCGGGCGGTGAGCAACAACGTGTCGGGATTGCGCGTGCGGTGGTCAATCGACCGCAAGTGCTGATTGCGGATGAACCAACGGGTAACCTTGATGCTGCGTTATCAGCGCAGATCATGGATTTATTCCGTCAATTTAACCAGGTAGGTGTCACCGTGTTGATGGCAACCCATGACACCTCACTGCTGAACAGTTATGACATGCGCCGTTTTGATTTGAATCGTGGCCACCTGTCGGAGGTACCGCGCTATGGCTAATTTCATGACCTTGCACAAACAACAAGGTGGTCAGGCGCTACGTGATTTATTGGCAAAGCCGCTAGGTAATGCACTCACGGTGCTGGCGTTGGCTTTCTCGTTAGCCTTGCCTGCAACCCTGTTTATATTGGCAAAGAACGTGGTTGCTGTAACGGAAGAGTGGCAAGTGCCCAATCAGTTGACGGTTTACGTTAATCAGGGGGCGTCAGATGCGGTGGCTGAAACGCTCTTTGATGAGTTGTCACAATGGCAAGAGATTGGAGGGACGGAATTTATTTCGCCCGAGCAAGGTCTTACTCAACTGAGACAAATCCAAGGGTTTGATGAAGCCATTAGCTTGTTGGATGACAATCCGCTTCCAGCCGTGATTGTGGTGACACCAGTCAATGATGATGCTGCGTCTGCCACCGCATTGGCCGCAAAACTGCGTGCAGAATCTTCGGTTGAAGAAGTGCGTTTAGACAGTGATTGGTTGCAACGATTGTCTGCGATTGAGTCTCTGGTGCTGACGCTTACCGTGGTGTTCTCCGGCTTGATGTTGATGGCTGTATTTCTGATCATTGGTAACACCCTGCGTTTGCAGGTCTTAAACCAAAAGGCAGAAATACAAGTATTGAAGCTGGTGGGTGCCACCGACAGTTATATCCAAAGACCGTACCTTTATACAGGTGTATGGCTGGGTTTAGCAGGCGCTGTCGTGGCGTGGATCGTGACCTTAATTAACGGTCTACTTTTAGACACGGCAGTGGCGAAATTGGCGACGCTATACAGTAGTGGTTTTCGTTTATCTGGACTTCGGATTGATGAAGGCCTGATACTACTGATGATAACAGGCCTAATTGGACTGCTTGCTGCGCGCCTTGCTGCAGGCAAACATTTACGCGAGATCGAACCTGTATAATTAACTGAACCCCCGTAAACAATCATGGTCACATTATCGAGGTAATCATGCTTGGGGTTGCAGTTTTTTTGATCTTAAGTAGAGTATGGCAGGAGCCAAAATTGGTTCACATATGTTCGATACATTCGAAAAGAGGTGAAAATGACAACAGAGTCGTATGCAATAGCCCCGATTTCAAGGGATAGCCTAGACAGCTATCTCCAGCAGGTAAACAGCCATCCAATGCTGTCTGCTGATGAAGAGCGCGCGCTTGCAGAACGTCTTCACTACGAGGAAGATCTGGACGCGGCGAAAAGCCTGATCCTGTCTCACCTGCGATTTGTTGTTCATATCGCCCGTGGTTATTCCGGTTACGGACTACCTGTGTCTGATCTCGTGCAAGAAGGCAACATCGGATTGATGAAGGCAGTAAAACGCTTCAACCCAGAGGTGGGTGTTCGTCTGGTGTCTTTCGCCGTGCATTGGATCAAAGCTGAAATTCATGAATACGTACTGCGTAATTGGCGTATCGTGAAAGTCGCGACCACAAAAGCGCAGCGTAAGCTGTTCTTCAACTTGCGTAAGGCAAAAAAACGCCTGGGTTGGTTTAACGCAGATGAAGTTAACATGGTCGCTGAGCAGCTGGGTGTTGATGCCGCGGAAGTGCGTGAGATGGAATCCCGTCTGGCTGCGCAGGACCCTGGCTTTGACGCAGGTAATGATGACGACGAGCGTGAAGGGCCATCCGCCCCTGTTTTCTATTTAGAAGACAAAAGCTCAGACGTTGCCATCAATCTTGAATCAGAAAACTGGGAAAGCCACGCTAATCACAGACTCGCGAACGCGATGTCAGGGTTAGACGAGCGAAGCCAGCATATTATTCGTTCTCGCTGGTTGGACGACAACAAAGCGACCTTGCAAGAATTGGCAGACCACTATGACGTCTCTGCTGAGCGTATTCGCCAGTTAGAAAAGAATGCGATGCGTAAATTGAAAGAAGCAGTGGGCGACGTCTTCTGATCGTCCCTCCCTTCAAGGTGTTAGGTGGATATCGCGTGCTTTCTTGCAGGGCGAAGATCGTTAAAAACCGGCTGATGCCGGTTTTTTTGTGCCTGATAAACCCTTGGTATCACAGGCACGAGATCAGTTGTCCACAGCTTTGTGACGATCAACACTACATCTTGTGGATCCAAACCCAAGATCCTACTTTATCAACGCAATCCACAGATTTTTCCACAGGCGACTAAAAAGTATACAAAGACCCTGACTTCTCTATGGCATGATTTCATATAAAGTCAGGTAGAATGTTGGTATACCAGCAATATTCGGATGTGTTTCCGTTGTTGCAAAGAGCGATTATGATGAAAGGAATGGAATAACTCATGGAACAATTTGCGCATATCTCCGTTACGGATGCTTGGGAGAAGGTTCAGCAGAATGATCAGGCTGCAGTGATTGTTGATATTCGGGATCCTCAGTCATTCCAGCTGTCTCATCCACAGGGCGCATTTCACCTTACCAACGATTCTATTGTGCAATTCACACAAGACGTTGACTATGATCAACCGGTCTTGGTCATGTGCTACCACGGCGTGAGTAGCCAAGGTGCAGCTCAGTACCTTATTAATCAAGGCTTTGAAGAAGTTTACAGCGTGGATGGTGGCTTCGAAGCATGGCATCGACAAGATCTCCCCGTGGAGTCTGGTGTCAGTCGCTTCAATCAATAGCGACGTGTGTGGCGGGATGCCATGCAGCCGTGATCACACAGAAAAGAGGCGCTATGATCCGTCTGATTGCGATATCTAACCCTCGAGCCGGGCAGGCGTTTATCGATTATATGTCTTCACGTGGCATTGAGATCCAAATGATGCCAGAGGGGGAAGGAACGTTTGGTTTGTGGCTCAAAGAGACTGAACACCAAGTTGAAGTAGAAGCTGAGTTACAGGCATTTCTACAAAACCCCACAGCGCGAAAGTACCAATCGGCGTCATGGGACATGGCAGAAACCCGTACCGCCCGTTTTTATTATCCGCGACAAGGTTTCATCAAAATCCTTAAAGACAGCTCAGGCCCTGTTACCATGTTCGTTATGGTTGTATGCATCGCCATTTATGCTGCGCTGTTTCTAGGGTTTGGCGATGATGTTTTCTCGATCATGCATTTCCCTTCTTCGGGTGATGAGCAGTGGCAACTGTGGCGTTTATTTACCCACGCGTTTTTGCATTTCTCGGCGACACATATCATCTTTAACTTGCTTTGGTGGTGGGTACTGGGTGGTCGCATTGAAAAACACAGTGGCAGCGCGAAGCTGTTGCAGCTTTTCTTGCTCACCGCCTTGTTCTCAGGACTCGGGCAGTATGCCTTTGATGGACCGAACTTTGGTGGTATGTCCGGTGTGGTATACGCCATGCTGGGTTACGTATGGATGGTGGGGCATTTTGCACCGTTACGCGGCCTCACGATCGAACCGGCTTATGTTGGCTTTATGCTGCTTTGGCTGGTGGTCGGTTTCTTCGAACCTTTCGGCATGGCGATTGCGAACATGGCGCATTTGTTTGGGTTGCTCTCTGGCTGCTTGATTGGGGTTTTGGACGCCAAGTTCTCTCGATCTGCGAAGAATCCGTCATAAATGCCGCTGTAGTGTGATGTAAGATCACCGTTGATGCCCGCCAGATTGGCTTTCATGCGGTAGGCACGTAAACTTAAATGTCCCGATTCACGGGACATTTTTCTTTTGAGCGCAGAGGATGCTGTGAAACAGACCCAACGACATCAGGAGATTCTCGATCTCGTGCGTAGCCAAGGCTATGTGAGTACCGATGATCTGGTTGCTCATTTCGATGTGAGTCCACAAACCATTCGTCGTGATTTAAATGAACTGGCTGATGAGAATAAAATCCGTCGCCAGCATGGCGGTGCGACCATTCCTTCCAGTTCCGTGAACACGGCGTACAACGCGCGTAAAGCGATGCAGCAAGAAGCCAAAGACAAGTTGGCCCAAGCATTGGTTGCGCATATCCCTGACGGCGCGACCTTGTTTATCGACATCGGCACGACGCCCGAAGCAGTGGCGCGCGCGTTGCTCAATCACCAAGATCTCCGCATAGTGACGAACAACCTCAATGCCGCGAGTATTCTGATGGCGAAAGAAGATTTTCGTATCATCATGGCGGGAGGCGAAGTGCGTAATCGTGATGGTGGCATCATGGGTGAAGCGACGCTGGATTTCATTTCTCAGTTCCGCCTTGATTTCGGCATCGTGGGGATCAGTGGTATCGATTTAGACGGTGGTTTGCTTGATTTCGATTATCACGAAGTGCGTGTGAAGCAAGCCATCATGGAAAACAGCCGTTCAGTCATGCTCGCTGTCGACCACACAAAGTTCGGCCGAAGTGCCATGGTGAACGTGGGCACTCTCGGTCAAATCGACATGCTGTTTACTAACGCAGATCTGCCTGATTCGATTCGAACACATCTCCAACATACTGATACACAAGTCGAAATTGTTCGATAACCCTTCAGTTTAAAAAAGCAGCCGCCGTTAGGCGGTTTTTTTATGCCCAAATTTTGTGTGCATTTTGATCGAATGTTAACTGGACAGATGGATTATCTGCGCTAAAATGCTCGAAAACGAACATTTTGTATTCGAATGAGCATTTGGTTCGACATGTTCATGAGGATGAAGCGCATGAACGTGCGCGATTGAAACACAGCGATCGCGCATGTAAAAGAAAGGTGAAGGGAAAATGACAGACAATGTATTGGATATTATCGTCGTTGGCGGTGGTATCAACGGCGCGGGCATCGCAGCTGATGCCGCTGGTCGAGGGTTGAGTGTTGGGCTTTACGAAGCGGCAGATTTTGCGTCTGCGACGTCTTCTGCAAGCTCTAAGCTGATCCATGGCGGATTGCGCTATCTCGAACATTACGAGTTTCGTTTAGTGAGTGAAGCACTCGCTGAGCGTGAAGTGCTGTTGAAAAAAGCCCCTTACCTTTCTTGGCCAATGCGCTTTCGTTTGCCCCATCGTCCTCACCTTCGCCCTGCATGGATGATCCGCGCCGGGCTTTTCCTTTACGATAACTTGGGCAAGCGCACGAGCCTTCCTGCCAGTAAAGGCATTTCATTCAAAGAACAGTCTGTGTTGAAACCTGAAATCACCAAAGGCTTCGAATACTCGGATTGCTGGGTGGACGATGCTCGCTTGGTCATTTTGAATGCCATGGACGCGCAAGAGCGCGGCGCTGAAGTGCGTAACCGGTGTAAGGTTGAGCGCGTTGAGCGCAAAGACGGCTTATGGCATGTAGAGGTCGTTGATAGCACAACTGATGAGCACTTCACGCGCACTGCTAAAGTGTTGGTCAATGCCGCGGGCCCTTGGGTGAAGCAGTTCTATGATGAAAGCACGTCGTTAACATCTCCGCGTGGTATTCGATTGGTGAAAGGCAGCCATATTGTGGTGCCACGTGTTCACGACGAACCACAATCTTACATTCTGCAAAACGAAGATGGCCGCATTGTGTTTGTGCTCCCGTATCTCGACCGCTTCTCGATCATTGGTACCACTGACGTGGAATACATAGGAGATCCTCGAGAGGTTGCCATTGATGACGGCGAAATCGCTTATTTGCTGGACGTGTATAACCAGCATTTCAAGAAGCAGCTGACGTCTGAAGACGTTGCGTGGACCTACAGTGGTGTGCGCCCGCTATGTGAAGACGAATCCGATTCACCGCAGGCGGTGACCCGTGATTACACGCTAGAGTTGGATGAAAACGGCGGCGTAGCGCCGATTCTTTCTGTGTTTGGTGGCAAGCTGACGACTTATCGTAAGCTGGCGCAAGCGGCGATGAACATGATGAAACCTTTCTTTCCAGACATGGGGGCGGACTGGACAGCAGAGCAAGTGCTACCGGGCGGCGAAGAGATCACCTCGTTCAGCGACGTGGAAGAAAAACTGGCGAACCGTTTTCTTTGGATGGACAGCTTCACGTGTCACCGTTTAGCCACGACCTACGGCAACCGCGTTTGGGTGTGGTTGTCTGAAGATGACACGCAAGACTCGTTAGGCACGGCGTTTGGTGAAGGCCTAACGCAACGCGAAGTGGATTACTTGATGACGACGGAATATGTCGTTGAAGCAGAAGATTTGCTGTGGCGTCGCACCAAGTTGGGGCTGTATCTTAACAAAGAGCAACAAGCGCAAGTGACAAGCTATATCGAACACGCGAAAACGGCGGAAACTCAAGCGGTGGTCAATGCGTAATTGGCGCGGATGAGGCGGGGATTGCGGTGAGTTCAGACTTAGCTAGCACACTCTCAAAACCAATGAAAAAGGCGTACTGAGTACGCCTTTTTTGTGTCTGCTTGTTTACTGGTAGAGGTACTTAGTAAACAGTAAGTCAGCCAGTATTTTTTGGTTGGTTTCCGCAAGAAGAATGGCGTTTACTTTCTCGAAGCAGTTTTTTCGAATGGCTTCTCGTCCAGACAGTGATTTGACGCGTACCTCACTCTCTTGGCTTAGCACCTCGATAATGGTGTCGCGGATCAGCGGCTGGTGATATTCGAGTTCTTGAATCAGTGCTGGATCATCGACCATAAGATCGACGCGAACATTGATAAACCCAAGCTTGCGTCCATCCGTAATAAAGTTAGTGGTGATTTCTGGTTCGAGCGTGAAGTAGCTGAATTTAGCTGCATTCTCTTCGCCTTCAGCCATTGAATGGGAGGACAAGAACAGTGATACCAATAAGGTTAAAATAGCCGTTATGTTTTTTTTCATGGTTTTTGCCAAACCCCAGATTAAATGAATCTCTTATGGTAGTTTAGCTGCGCGTGACAGGGCACAGCTGTGTACAATAGCGCACTATTAATACTAAACATTATTGGCCGATTCGGCGAAATTTTTGTGGTTTTTTTGCTCTTTGGTTCAGGATAACATGTCAGATTTCAAACAATTACACGTGTCAGCCCTGATGGGTGCGAATTGGGAGGCCCCAGATTGGCAGCAACTAGAAACAACACGCAAAGGTGAATGGCTGCTTGAAGCGCATTCAATGACGGAGCGATTAAAGGCGTGCTGTGCAACGTTAAACGTTGAGGTGTTGGGTTTGCACCAATGTGATGTGGAGACACTGACGAGCAGTGAACGTGAACTGTTAGGCCATGAAGGCTGCTTGGTTCGCGAGGTTGTCCTTTCCGGTGATGATATGCCGTGGCTGTGTGCGCGTACATTAGTGCCCATGTCCACGCTGACAGAAAAAGAAGAAGATATTGCGCAGTTAGGTGCGGTGCCTTTGGGGCAACGTGTTTTTACGCAAGCAAACGCGCGACGGGATGCGATTGAAGTCGCGACGGTGATCGTGAAAAGAGACACCTTGTTGGCACGTCGTTCCCGCCTGTGGGTGAACAACAAGCCGATGTTGGTTTCAGAGCTCTTTCTCCCTCACGCGCCGATTTATCAGGAGGAAGGCTAAATGGATGCAGCCAAAGCTCGGGCGTTTTGGCAACTCACGCGCATGGACAGACCGATTGGCAGCTTGTTGTTGCTATGGCCAACCATGTGGGCATTGTTTCTTGCCGCTGATGGCATGCCAGACCCAAAAGTGTTGGTGGTGTTCGTCCTTGGCGTCGTCATGATGCGTGCGGCAGGGTGTGTGATTAACGATTTTGCTGACCGCAACCTCGATGGCCATGTGAAACGCACCAAAGCCCGTCCACTTCCCTCAGGACTTGTGACCGCGAAAGAAGCGTTGGCGCTGTTCGCCTTCCTTGTCCTTGGTGCATTCTTGCTGGTGCTTACGCTTGATGCGCTAACCATTCAGTTATCGGTTGTGGCCTTGCTCCTTGCCTCCGTTTACCCTTTCATGAAGCGTTATACCCACATGCCACAGTTGGTGTTGGGTATGGCGTTTAGCTGGGCCATTCCTATGGCCTACGCCGCACAAGCCGGCGAACTGCCACCTGTTGCGTGGATGCTGTTTCTCGCCAATGTGGCGTGGACGGTTGCCTATGACACCTTATATGCCATGGTCGATCGCGATGATGACGTAAAAATCGGCATTAAATCGTCAGCCATTTTATTTGGTCGCTATGACAAAGCCGCGATTGGCGTGTTGCAGTTAGTGACGGTTCTATTGCTGATGTTGGTCGGTTTCTTGAGTGAGCTTTCAACGCTTTACTACTCTTTCTTGCTGGGTGCATCTGCGCTGTTTGTTTATCAGCAGTGGCTAGCGAAAGCGCGCGACAGGGATGCATGCTTCAAAGCATTCTTGAATAACAATTACTTCGGCATGTTGGTCTTTGTTGGCATCGCCATTAGCGTATTAATGACGTAATACGAAAGTCGATTTATCCCAAAGCCCGTGCGCGAGTGGGTACCCATCGACTCAGGCAAAAAAGCCCTCGTTAAGAAACGAGGGCTTTTTGTTGGGGCACAAGCCGAGTGGTCGGCAATAACGGCCGTCGGCGTTAGTCTTGAGAAGCGCCCTCTGAAGGCTGGTCCAAGATAGCTTGAATGGTCAGCTGCACTTCTGGCGAAATAAGGCCAAACACATTTTCTCGCAGCGATTCAACACGGCTCGTCAGTGCATGGTAATCGTCATTAAGGTAACCCTGCTCGCGCAGTGTTGCCATCAAGGTTGCAAACACGCCTTTGTCGAAGAACTCAGGGGCATTGATACCGTGCAGGCGGCTGAGACGCTGTGCCATCATCTGACTTTGCATTTCGAGGTCGTCCTTTGACATGTCCGCTTCGTGGCTGAACAGCGTTAGGGTGATTGCGTAGCGTTGCAGGGTTTCTGCAATGGTACGACCCAACAACTGCAACTGGTTCAGCTTGGCAGACTTGCGGTGCAGCATCTCACCGTCAACTGTGATCAGTCGCTGGCGAGACATTTCCTCAATCATGGTATCGACATACTGCGTAAGTGACTCGTCATCGAAGCTCATGAAGAGTTCCGCTTTTAGCATCGGATACAGCTGACGAATGGACGAATGCAGATCGTCTCGACTCACGCTTGGTTTGAACACCAACAATTGTGCAATCAATGATGGAATCGCCAACAAATGCACGATGTTGTTGCGATAGTAGGTCATCAAGATGGCTTGCTGACGGTTCAGAGAAATCACTTCACCAAGTGAATCTTTCTCTACCACGAACTTGTTTAAGCTCAAGGCGTGCTCAACCAATTCTTCAGCGCTCTCTTCAGGCACTGTACTGGTCGATGAATACGGTACTTGGCGAAGCAAATCGAGGTAAATCGTCAATTGTTCTTCTAGCGCTTCACGGCTCAATGCGCGTTGGCGAGAAGAAAGCAGAGCGGTCGCACACAGGGTGAGTGCGTTGGCGGCTGCGGCATCGTTGATTTTGGTCATCATGCGATCGGCCAGTTCGTTCACCACAGGATTTAGCCATTGTGGGCGTTGCGGCTCTATCGGGTTGATGGCGTCATGCCAGCTCGGCACTTTGTCATTCAAGAACTGGTTAACTTGAATTGGCTCACCAAAGTTCACGTAGCCTTTACCGTAGTTACGCAGTTTGCGCACGATACCCAGCACCTGACCGAAGTTTTCTTTTTGCTTACGCTTGCCTTGCAGCTCTTTCGCGTAGGTGCTCACTTCCATGACGTGTTCGTAACCGATGTAAACCGGTACCAGAGTCACAGGGCGTTTCAGGCCACGAAGCATGGCTTGAATGGTCATGGCTAGCATGCCCGTTTTCGCCGGTAACAAACGACCTGTACGTGAACGGCCACCTTCTGAGAAGTACTCAACCGAGTAACCTTTCGAGAAAAGCTCAGCCAAGTATTCACGGAATACGGTGGAGTAGAGGCGATCGCCTTTGAAGGTGCGGCGCAAGAAGAAGGCACCACCACGGCGGAAAATCGGGCCTGCAGGGAAGAAGTTAAGGTTTACGCCTGCTGCGATGTGCGGTGGCACCAAGCCTTCTTTGTACAAGGTGTAGGAAAGCAGTACGTAGTCCATGTGAGAACGGTGACAAGGCACATAAACAATCTCATGACCGTCTTGTGCCAGCTTACGAACGCGCTCAGCATTATTGATATTAATGCCTTGATACAGCTTGTTCCAAAGCCAGGTCAGCAGGTTATCGGCATAGCGGATCATGCTCGGCGAAAAGTCTGCGGCAATCTCTTCCATCATGTCGATGGCTTCTTTACGCACTTTCTCTACCGCGACGTTACGAGTCTCTGCTTCTTCTTCAACGACTTTTGCAATGGCTTTAGACGCAAGAAGGCGCTTAAACAGAGCTTGGCGATTAGGCAAGCCTGGGCCAGATGCGGCCATTTTTTGACGAGAGAAATGGATTTTCGCAACGCGAGCAAGTTTGTTCGCGATGCTGGTATCTGTGCCGTGTTTGTCTGCCATGTAGCGCAGAGAAACCGCGCTGCTCAAGCGCACCATGCTGTCACGGCCTAGCGTCAATACGGTATAAAACTTCTGCAAACCATTCATGGCTTTTAGCGGTGCGGCCGCTGGGCGGTTTTCGTTACCCGGGTTGCGGTCCCACACCACTGACGCTGGAATCAATTGGATATCCAGTTCTGAATCGCGCTTGTGCAATTCAAGCAGTTCGGTAAACAACGCGATGGATTCCTGAGGAACCGGATCGCTGGCGTCAAACATACGCTTGCCTTGTGACACGAACACATAGCGTTGCAGGCTTTTTCCGCCGAGCTCTAAGGGTTCAAGCGGATCGGGTAACCCTTGTTGCAGACAGCTGCTGCGCAGGGTGAGCAAGTCGGTGTGTGAGTGGAACGGCAATACATAAACCACTGGGCGATTGAGATCGATACCCAGTTGGTTGATAGGGTCTGACGGAATGCTGATTGTTTTCACCAGCGCCGACAGCGGTAAATTCAGTATTTTCTGATACATGGATTGGCAAGCAGACATCTGATCGCAGCCTCTTAGTCGTTGTGCGCCCGAAGGATAGCAGAAAACGTCGACGAACTTGCAGCGAAATGGCAGTAATTCGCACGAATTTGTCAGCCTTGGGAATATTATGTATGGCAAATGTAAAAAGGAAAAATGTGATCTGAAAAGGCCTCTGTATAGAGATTGGTGCTAAAAGCGCCTTTTCAAGTGGCTAAACACTGGATATACTTCCAGTTAACTGTATAAAAAGACAGGTCTGATTATGAAGCCGTTAACCGCTAGACAGCAGCAAGTCTTTGATCTTATCAAAGGCAAAATCGACGATACTGGGATGCCACCGACTCGCGCCGAAATCGCGAAGGAGCTGGGATTCCGTTCAGCGAATGCCGCTGAAGAACATTTGAAAGCGCTGGCGCGTAAAGGCGTGCTGGAAATCGTACCTGGTGCGTCCCGTGGTATCCGCCTTTTAGTGGGCAATGAGCCTGCTAATGACGACGAAGGGTTACCTTTGATTGGTCGTGTGGCTGCCGGTGAGCCTATCTTGGCGCAAGAGCACGTTGAAAGCCATTACCATGTTGACCCGAGCTTGTTTAAACCGAGTGCAGACTTTTTGCTGCGCGTAAACGGCATGAGCATGAAAGACATCGGTATTATGGATGGCGATTTACTCGCGGTACATAAAACCCAAGACGTGCGTAACGGGCAAGTGGTTGTCGCGCGTGTTGAAGACGATGTGACGGTTAAACGTTTAGAACGCAAAGGCAATCAAGTGCTTTTGCATGCTGAAAATGAAGAGTTCGCACCCATCGTTGTCGATCTTTCGCATCAAAACCTCACCATCGAAGGCATTGCTGTTGGCGTGATCCGCAATAGCGACTGGATGTAAGCCTCGCGCTGTGTCTTAAAAAGTCTTAAAAAGGCGACTTCGTTCAAATAGCATGAAGTCGCCTCTTTTTTATTCGGTTAACGCGCTTTGCGCGTTGCTGAAAAGCCCTGCCTTACGCTTCGTATCACAATCTCTATCTGCATTTTAACGGCAACGTCGTCGAAATTCCTCCGTAAATTGACGGGCATACCTGATCCCGCATTCTGTGAGCTGTCTGGAGAAACACGACAAGATAGTCGTGAATGAAACAGATGTCTTCATCTAGTAATTTCGTGCTTGGCATCAAGTTTCGTCCCATAATGTTGCGCATTTTTTGTTCTTTCCGCATTCCTCTCCTAGTTTTAGATGTAAACGAACTGTTAATTATTATTTGTCCATTTATTGCTTCCATTGACTCACTGTAATGCGTAGTGATTTTGAGGAGGAATCAGGTGACGACTCGCCAACTTCTGTCCACGTTCGCACTTTTCCCATCTTTTGCCGTTTTTGCGTCAGAAGAACCGTCTTCTTTGAATCTCACCAAAGGTGTTACGGAGATCAGTGCGCAGGTCTATGACTTGCATATGACCATCCTCTACATCTGTGTCGCCATCGGTGTGGTGGTATTTGGTGTGATGTTCTGGTCCATCATCCATCACCGAAAGTCTAAAGGGGCGGTTGCCGCCAATTTCCATGAGAGCACCAAAGTGGAAATTCTTTGGACCTTAAT
This sequence comes from Enterovibrio sp., assembly GCA_042096095.1. Taxonomy (GTDB): domain Bacteria; phylum Pseudomonadota; class Gammaproteobacteria; order Enterobacterales; family Vibrionaceae; genus Enterovibrio. Next base: position 7,746 of record JBELME010000001.1, on the reverse strand, counting down.
CCCGTTTCTCATCCTGATTGGCATGGCTGTGCCCGCAACGCGCGTCTTGCTTGCCATGGAAGATGTGTCTGAACCTGAGATCACGGTGCAGGTCACAGGCTCTCAGTGGAAGTGGCATTACCGCTACTTCGACCAAGACGTTGAGTTCTTCTCATTGCTGGCGTCTTCTGCTGCGCAAATCAATGGTGAATTGGCGAAACGCGATAACTACTTGCTAGAGGTTGACCGTCCTTTGGTCTTGCCGATTGGTAAGAAGGTGCGCTTTTTGATCACCTCTGAAGACGTTATCCACTCATGGTGGGTGCCTGATTTCGCGGTGAAGAAAGATGCGAACCCAGGCTTCATCAACGAGGCATGGACCAAAATCGACAAACCCGGCATCTATCGTGGTCAATGCGCAGAGCTTTGCGGTAAAGACCATGGCTTTATGCCTATCGTGGTGATTGCTAAGCCTGTTGAAGAGTTTGATGCTTGGGTGCTAGAGACGGCAGCCGCACAAGCCAAAGTGCGTGAAGAGGAGAAAAAGCTTCTCGACATGAACATGGACATGGACGAGCTGATGGCCCTGGGCGAAGAGGTGTACAACTCTCGTTGCGCAGCGTGCCACCAAGTTAATGGCCTCGGCTTGCCAGGTGTATTCCCTGCACTGGCGCAATCAGACATTTCTATTAACCCTGACCGCATCGTTGACCACCTCAGTGTCGTGATCCACGGCCAAGACGGCACGGCGATGCAGGCGTTTGGGGCTCAGTTAGGTTTGAAAGAACTGGCTGCGGTAGTGACATATGAAAGGAATGCGTGGGGTAACAACACGGGTGATGCCATTCAGGCTGCTCAGGTAAACGCTGTCCTCAATGGCGATGATCTTTAAGGAGAAGCTCCAATGACAGATATGACTCCCGATCAAGTGGGTCATGACGACCACGATCACGATCATAAGCCCAAAGGGGTGATGCGTTGGCTGTTAACCACCAACCATAAAGACATCGGCACCATGTACCTGGTGTTTAGCTTCACCATGTTCCTCGTTGGTGGTGCGATGGCCTTGGTTATCCGTGCTGAACTTTTCCAGCCGGGCTTGCAACTCGTTGAACCCAACTTTTTTAACCAAATGACGACTGTGCATGGCCTGATCATGGTATTTGGGGCGGTAATGCCCGCCTTTACCGGACTCGCCAACTGGATGGTGCCATTGATGATAGGTGCGCCAGACATGGCGTTGCCGCGCATGAACAACTGGAGTTTTTGGATTCTCCCGTTTGCGTTCTTCATGCTGCTCATGTCGTTGTTCATGGAAGGCGGTGGCCCTAACTTCGGTTGGACCTTCTACGCACCGCTTTCAACGACATATTCACCAGACAGCACGGCGTTGTTTGTGTTTGCGATTCACATCATGGGTATCAGCTCCATCATGGGTGCGATTAACGTGATCGTGACCATCATGAACCTGCGTGCGCCAGGCATGACGTACATGAAAATGCCCTTGTTCGTGTGGACTTGGTTCATCACTGCGTTCTTGTTGATTGCGGTTATGCCCGTGTTAGCTGGGGCGGTCACTATGGTGTTGACGGACAAGTACTTTGGTACATCCTTCTTTGATGCCGCAGGCGGCGGCGACCCTGTGATGTTCCAGCACATTTTCTGGTTCTTTGGTCACCCTGAGGTGTACATCATGATTTTGCCGAGCTTCGGCATCATCTCTGCCATCGTGCCTGCCTTTTCGCGGAAGAAACTCTTTGGTTATTCTTCAATGGTTTACGCGACGGCTTCGATTGCAGGCTTGAGCTTTGTGGTTTGGGCTCACCACATGTTCACCACGGGGATGCCAGTTTTCGCCGAACTCTTCTTTATGTACTGCACCATGCTGATCTCCGTACCCACGGGGGTGAAGGTGTTTAACTGGGTAGCGACGATGTGGCGAGGATCGCTGACCTTCGAGACCCCTATGCTCTTCTCACTCGCCTTTATTGTCTTGTTCACGATTGGTGGTTTCTCCGGCCTGATGCTGGCGATAACACCGGCTGACTTCCAGTATCACGATACCTATTTCGTGGTGGCGCACTTCCATTACGTACTCGTGACAGGTGCCATCTTCTCCATCATGGCGGCGGCGTATTATTGGCTACCGAAATGGACGGGACACATGTATGACACCAAATTGGCGTCATTGCACTTCTGGTGCTCGCTGATTTCGGTGAACATTTTGTTTTTCCCAATGCACTTCCTCGGCTTGGCGGGTATGCCGCGCCGAATTCCTGATTACGCACTGCAGTTTGCAGACATTAATGCCATCGTGAGTATTGGTGCCTTCCTGTTTGGTGCATCGCAGCTGATTTTCCTCGCCGTGCTTGTGAAATGTGCACGTGGCGGTGATCCAGCACCAGCGAAACCGTGGGAAGGTGCGGAAGGGTTGGAGTGGGAAATTCCTTCACCAGCGCCCTATCACACCTTCTCAACGCCACCGAAGATCGATTGAGGGCACTGAATGCGCGAGAGTAACGAGCCAGATAACAAAAAGACCAGCCGTTCTGCCATTAAGTTGGCAGGCATGGCGGTACTCATGTTCGGTTTTGCTTTTGCGCTTGTGCCGCTTTATGACGTGTTTTGCGATATTACAGGTATCAACGGAAAAACCGACGATGTCGCGGCACAAGAGAGTAACCAAGTGGATTTTTCGCGCACGGTGACCGTTGAGTTTGTGGCGTACATCAATCCCGGCCTTGGCTGGGATTTTGTGCCTGAGATGAAACGTATTTCGGTGCACCCTGGCGAGACGCGCACCATCGCGTATCGCGCCACGAACAACACATTGACAGATTCTATTGGGCAGGCAGTGCCATCAGTTTCACCGGGTTTGGCTGCGCAGTACCTGAATAAAATTGAATGCTTTTGTTTTAACCGCCAACCATTGGCGGCGGGCAAAGACGCTGAACTGCCACTGGTGTTTTATGTCGATCCGGCCATTCCAGACGACATCAATACATTGACGCTGGCTTATACCTTGTTCAGTGCCAAAACCGAGCCCGTTACCCAATAATTTCAGCGAGGTCATTATGGCAACATCGCATACCGATACGGATGCCCCTGAGGGGTATGAAAGCTACTATGTTCCAGCCCAAAGCAAATGGCCCATTGTCGGTGCCGTTGCATTGTTCCTCATTGCCATGGGGGCCGGTTCAACCGTAGCCGATTTGTTTGGTGGCAACGGACCTTGGATGTTGTTAGCAGGGACAGGCTTGATTTTGTTCATGCTGACCGGCTGGTTTAAAGATGTGATCCATGAATCCATGGGCGGCATGTATTCGAGCCAAATGGATCGCTCGTTTCGACAAGGCATGAGCTGGTTTATTTTCTCGGAAGTGATGTTCTTTGCCGCTTTCTTTGGCGCATTGTTCTATGCCCGATTCATCGCTGTGCCTTGGCTTGGCGGGGCGAGCAATAATGCCATGACAGCAGAAGTGCTATGGCCGGATTTCATTCCGGGTTGGCCTTTGGTGAAAACGCCAGGCGGCACTGAAACCACGGCCATGGGGGCGTGGGGTTTGCCGCTGATCAACACCGTTATTCTGCTTGCCTCGTCTGTCACACTTCACTTTGCCCATGTGGCGATGGAAGAAGGCAAGCGTCAACGCATTGTGCAATTTCTGGGGGTGACGGTTTTACTCGGGTGGATTTTCTTGTTCTTGCAAGGCGAGGAATACATTCACGCCTATGAAGAGCTTAACCTGCGCCTTGATTCCGGCATCTACGGCAACACTTTCTTCTTATTGACGGGCTTCCACGGCATGCATGTGTTCTTGGGTTCGGTCATTCTGTTTATTGTTTGGTTGCGCGTGCTGAAAGGGCACATGTCGCCGAAACAACATTTTGCGTTTCAAGCAGGCGCTTGGTATTGGCACTTCGTGGACGTGGTTTGGCTATGTCTGTTTGTCTTCGTCTACATATTGTAGCGATGAAACATTGCGCGATGAGTGAAACTGCACAATCAGTAAGGGCGACTGTTCGGCTCGATCAAGCCAGTCGCCATTGCAACCAATAAAATCACGAAAGCAATGACGGAGAACAGTACACGTCTGCCAAGGTAGCGCGACATAGGAACATCTGAGTTGCCCTTAATAAGTATGGGCAATGCGCGGAACAAGTTGAACACGATAAAGATGAGTAGGCAGACGAGGATCCCTTTGAGCAGCATATTGCCTCCAGCGGGCCAAGAAGGTAACTCATTGAGTGACCAAGACCCAGAACGTGAATTAGCGCCGAGTGCAAAGGTACGACCGTTTCGGCGGTTTGGATTCTTACTCTTTACTTTGGCGATGACGGTCTTGTTGGTCAAGTTGGGGATGTGGCAAGTATCACGTGCTGCGGAAAAAGAAGCCCTGCTCACCCAATTGGATGTCCGCCAACAACACACCCTTCTTCGTTTATCTGATTTACCGAAAGAAGGAAAAGGCTACCGTATTGATGTGTTAGGGCAGTTCGATGCGTCAAAGAGCGTGCTGTTGGATAACCAAACACATTTGGGTCGCGTCGGGTATCGCTGGATGATGCCATTCAAGGCAACCCATGATAACGACGCGAAATGGCTGTTGGTTGAACTCGGTTGGGTTCCCGCGCCAGCAAAACGCGATGTGTTGCCCACGCTACCGGATGTACAAGGTGTTTTTCACGTTCGTGGCATTATTGATTTACCGTCTGATCGCGTGGTGTTGGGTAGCGCATCAGAATCGGTTTCTTGGCCTTGGCGGGTGCAGTCGGTTGATATGAACGCCATCAACGCGGAAACCGGAGAGTCTTTTTATCCATGGGTCGTTCGCGCTGCGTCCGTTGCAAATGACGTGGGTGAACAATTAGAAACAACATGGAACGTCATCCCCGTTTGGGAACCTGTCGTCATGAAACCTGAAAAGCACTATGCGTATGCAATGCAATGGTTCGGGTTGGCGCTGGTGGTGTGGGTTGGCTTTCTAATTTGGTGGAGGAAGGGACGCGTATGAAAGGGAAAAAAGCACTCATACTGGTAACAGCTATCTTCATTCTGCCTGTCGTTGCAGCAAAGCTGGTACTGGAATTCGATTGGTACAGCCGTGGGGTCACCAACAAAGGCGAATTGTTGGCAGAAGCGGTGAAAACCGATTGGTTGGAAGAAAACGGACAATGGCGGCTGGTGTATACCTTGCCGTCAGATTGCGATGCCTTGTGTGAAACCGCCTTGTTTCAATTAACACAAATCCCTGTTGCGATTGGACGTGAACGTGAGCGTGTGTCGAGCATTGTGTTGGTCTCTGATACGCCGTCTGAAAAAGAAAACATTGAGTTGCGCCAACAATCGATGGACGCACAGCAACAGAAAACCATGGCCGCATTGCCTTACGGTGACGATGCAATTTATCTCGTTGACCCTCTGAATAACCTTATTCTGGCGTATCCCATTCCTGCGGGGAAAGATGCGCAAATCACCCAAAGCAAAGGCTTGCTCTCTGATCTTCGCAAGCTGATGAAAATGTCAAAAGTGGGGTGAGCATGATGGTGAAATCGACACATCACAATCAGGATAAAGGGTATCTCCTCCTGCTTTATGGCTCACTGTTTCTTGCGTTTATTGTGGTCGCGCTCGGGGCATTCACGCGGTTGACAGAGGCGGGGCTCGGCTGTCCAGACTGGCCGGGGTGCTACGGCTTTCTCACTGTCCCTCAGTCTGCCGAGCATATAGCAAAGGCGGTGCAAGCTTTCCCCTATGCGCCGGTTGAAGTGCAAAAAGCATGGAATGAAATGATTCATCGCTATGTGGCAGGTACCCTTGGTCTGCTCGTTGCGCTGATTGCGTTTCTCGCGTGGCGTAAACCGTCGAGATACAAAACGCTGCCGAGCATTTTGTTGGCGGTGATTTGTTTCCAAGCTGCACTGGGTATGTGGACGGTCACCATGAACCTGATGCCAATCGTGGTGATGGGACACCTATTGGGTGGTTTTACCACGGTGACACTCTTGTTTTTACTGTGTCTGTTTGAGCGTCGACGCGTCCACTCGATTTCCAATACAAGCGCCGAGACAGGCGATGATGCAAACGCGGGTGAAGAGCAGCAAGACGTTAATATGAATATCGATGACGAACCTGTTTCGCCAGCGCAACATCACATTGGCGGAAAATTGAAACTGCTCGCGGTGTCCGCGTTGGTGGCGGTGGGTTTACAAATCGCCTTGGGCGGGTGGACATCCGCCAATTATGCTGCCGTTGTCTGCACACAATTGCCTGTCTGTGAAGTGGATTGGGCTGGGAACTACGACGTGTCGGCGTTCCATCCTATCAGTCCGACCAATGAGACTTACCAATATGGTGTGTTGAACTTCGATCAACGCGTCACCATTCATGCCACGCATCGCATCGGCGCGATGGTGGTCTCTGTGCTTGTGCTGCTTCTGGCATTGGCTGTTCGCCGCCCATTGGGTGCAATGGCATCAATCAGCTTGGTTGCGGCACTGTTACTGCAAATTTCCTTGGGTGTGACCAATGTGGTCGCGTTGTTGCCATTGTCCGTGGCGGTTGCGCACAACGTGTGTGGGCTGCTGCTTTTACTGGTGGTGGTGAAAACCACACTGGGTGTCTTCGCGCGTCAAACCTCGGCGGCGCGAACGTCTTTGAGAGAATCGGGGAGGTTGAGTCATGGCTAAAGTGTCGATGTCAACGTTAGCAGGAAATGTGTCGGTCGCAGCAGAGCCTGCTCTGTGGCGAGATTATCTTGAATTAACCAAACCTAAAGTCGTTGCTATGCTGCTGCTCACCGCCATGGTGGGCATGTGCTTGGCGGTGCCGGGTTTACCGCCTGCCAACGCTGTGCTCCTTGGTCTTCTTGGGATAGGGATGCAATCTGCCGCCGCTGCGGTGTTCAATCACGTGATTGACCAGCGTATTGATCAGCAGATGCAGCGCACCATTCATCGGCCTGTCGCGAAAGGTCGTGTGTCTACCCGACAAGCATTGGGCTTTGGCTGCATCTTGATGGGGGTTGGATTTGGGGCGCTTTGGGCATTGAACACCTTGGTGGCTTGGCTGACGTTCGCCAGCTTAATCGGCTATGCCTTGGTGTACACGGTTTGGCTAAAGCACGCGACGCCGCAAAACATCGTTATTGGTGGGCTAGCTGGCGCCATGCCGCCGCTATTAGGTTGGGTGGCTGTTACTGGTCAGCTTGATCCGCATGCATTGTTGCTTGTGATGTTGATTTTCACTTGGACGCCGCCGCACTTTTGGGCGCTCGCGATCCATCGCCAAAAAGACTATGCGAAAGCAGGCGTGCCTATGTTGCCCGTGACGCATGGCGTTGAATTCACCAAAACCATGATTTTGCTCTACACCCTCTTACTGGTGGTGGTGGGCCTATTGCCGTATCTCGCTGGCATGAATGGCGTTATTTACTTGGTGGGTAGTCTTGCACTGAACCTTGGATTTGCATGGTATGCGTTGCGATTGAAATTTGCTGACCAGAAAGGCCTCGCTTGGCAAACCTTCAAATACTCCATTTGGCATATCTTTGGTTTATTCGTGGCGCTATTGGCTGACCATGCGTGGTATGCGGTAGCATGAGGGTACGTATTCCCTTTCGCTGATGCCAAATGAGCTTTCCAAACGTGTCTTTTCAAACGCCGCGGCTGACAGCCACGGCGTTGTCTTTCAACGCGCTGCCACATGCGAAAAACGCCATGTCTGCGCAGCTCGCCGCCATACTCACCTCGGATGTTAAGCGTCAT